>CAKSVK010000115.1 GCA_934502905.1 uncultured Chitinophagaceae bacterium | reverse complement strand
ACCCGGTCTTCTGCCCGGTCACCAGGTCCACATTGTACTTCAGTCCGTTTTCATGGATCACGATATTCGTATCAAAGGGGGCAGACAGGAACCCTTTCTGTTGAGGAAGGCCCTCCAGTTCTCTTACGGGCACGTCATTCCTCTCGTATATGCCTTTGGGAGAAAAAATTTTGTTCAGCGCATTAATAATAGCAGGCTTCCAGGTATCAATACCCAACGCCAATGTTTGTATGACAAAGTAATCATTGAACTTGTCTATGATCAGTTGCGGCAGTTGATCTGCTTCTCCAAAAATCAACCGGCAGTTCTCCACATACCCGATCCTCCTGCGATAATCCCAGGCGGCCGCCAGCCGGTTATAAAAAAACTGTTCATTGATATCTTCCTGCCGGTCTCTTGTCAGCAAACGAACCAGTATCTGCGACCTGGGATTGATGTATCCTTTACCCACAAATTTTTTGTCATGCGTATATACTTCTGCAGTTTCTCCGCCCTGCGGATCACCTTCTATTTCTTTCACTTCGTTTGCAAAAATCCATGGATGCCCATTCAACACCCGGTTGCTTATTTTAGACCTGAGATATACTTTTATCATCGCGCAAAGGTAGGGGAAGAACGGAGGTAAATTTGAAAATGTGGGAATTTGAAAATGTGGGAATGAAATACACAAATCAATGTTGTTTCCTTAAGATGTTGGTGAAAACACCAACATCGGCAGCCGCCGTTGCGGAGTATTTTCACCCGCAACTACACAACGTTAAGGAAACGGTATTGATACGCAAATACCCATGGAGAGAAAATTGTAAAGTATGCCGCTCCTTCACGCAAGGGCGCGGTGAAGTACAAAGAACACACATACCTTTTATAGAATGTCTCTTTTTTGCGCCGTCTTTCGCGGGCTTGATCAGAGATCGCAACGTCAGCAACCAGCAATCTCCTATACCGGCACTTCTCCGGCTGCCAGTCCCAGGGCCAGTGTTGTCCTCTGCCTGGTTTCTTTCAGGAGCGACTCATTTTCTGCCAGGGACAGCCCGTAAGAAGGGATCATTTCCTTCAGCTTATATTGCCATTGGCTGGAGTCAAGCCTTTCGCCAAAACAGCGTTTCAGCAGATCCAGCATGATAGACACGGCCGTAGATGCTCCGGGAGAAGCTCCTAATAAAGCAGCAATGGAGCCATCCGCCGCACTCACTACCTCGGTACCGAATTCCAGTATACCGCCTTCCTCATTATCTTTTTTTATAACCTGCACTCTCTGCCCGGCCACCTCCAGGTCCCAGTCCTTACTCTCTGCATTCGGGAAATATTCCCGCAGTGCCTCCATCCTGTCTTCAGGCGACTGGCTTACCTGCTCAATCAGGTATTTGGTAAGCGGGATGTTATGGATACCGGCCATAACCATCGGCTTGATATTGCTGATCTTGATGGAACCGGGCAGGTCCCAGAAAGAGCCATTTTTCAGAAACTTGGTTGAAAAGCCCGCGTAAGGCCCGAACAACAATGATTTTTTCCCATCTATCACCCGGGTATCCAGGTGGGGTACGCTCATAGGCGGGGCGCCCACAGCCGCTTTGCCGTATACCTTTGCATTGTGCTTTTCTATTACTTCCGGGTTATTGCATACCAGCCATTGACCGCTTACCGGGAAGCCTCCATAACCTTTACTTTCCGGGATACCGGATTCTTCCAGCAGGGGAAGTGATCCGCCGCCCGCACCAATGAAAACAAACTTTGCCTTAATGGTCCTTTTCTTCCCGGTAGTAAGGTTTTTAACCTTCAGGTTCCATCCTCCGCTTTTATCTTTTTCCAGGTCCTGTACCTCGTGCGCCAGGTGAAGCTTAACGTCAGCATAATCAAACAGGTACCTGAAAAGCTTCCGGGTAAGTCCGCCGAAGTTTACATCGGTACCGATATCCATTTTCGTAGCAGCCACTTTTTCATCCGCATCACGGCCTTCCATTACAAGAGGTATCCATTGCTTAATGGCATCACGATCCTCGGAATATTCCATTCCCTCAAAAAGATTATAAGCGGATAATCCTTCAAATCTTTTCTTCAGGTAATCTACATTTTCCTCTCCTTTTACAAAGCTGATATGGGGAACCGGGCGGATGAAATCCCTGGGGTTGGCGATATATCCTTTTTCGATCAGGTACGTCCAGAATTCCTTGCTTTGCTCAAACTGCCCGGCAATTTTAACTGCTTTGGAGCAATCTACGCTTCCGTCTTCTTTCCGGGGAGTATAGTTCAACTCACAAAAAGCCGAGTGGCCCGTTCCGGCATTGTTCCAGGCATCTGTGCTCTCAGCCGCAACCGTATCCAGCCTTTCCAGCACCTGGATAGTGATATCGGGTTGAAGCTCCTTTAACATTACACCCAGGGTAGCGCTCATGATGCCTGCGCCTATCAGCACTACATCTGTTTCATTATGGTTGAAAAAAGTCTTGCTCATGATTATCTTTTAGATATTAGCAAAACATATGGCAACGCCGCAAAGTTATGACAGCAAAATGACAGGATATAATATCAACTGTCAAAAAAATGACATATTGTAATAGCAAATTTACCGGGCGTCCGCAGGTTACATACCGTAGTCGTTCAGGAATTTGATACGCATTATTTTAAGCTGCTCCCATGTAAAGCTACCTTCGGATAACTCCTGCTGGGCTACCTGCAAAGAAGATGTTTCGCAGCTTTTAAAATAATCCAGGATATCTTCCTGGTCGTATTCATCTACCATTTCGTCTATCGCATAATCAAGGTTTAATTTGGTGCCGCTGGCAGCGATGGTTTCCATTTCTTCCAGCAGGGCATCCAGGCGCAGATCCTTGTTTTTGGCGATGGCCTCCAGCGGGATCTTTTTATCGGTTTGTTGTATAATATATACCTTAAGCCCGCTCTTATTCACCACGCTTCTCATCACGAAATCGTCGGGTTTTTCTATATTATTTTCTTCCACATATTTTGCGATCAGCTCTACAAAGGGCTTCCCGTACCGCAGCGCTTTACCCTTGCTCACGCCCTGGCATTTTTCCAGCTCGGTGGTGGTGGTAGGATACAAGGTAGCCATGTCCTGCAGGGACGTTTCCAGGAAAATAACAAAGGGTGGTAATCCTTTCTTCTTCGCTTCCTGCTGCCGGAGGTCTTTCAGCATCGTAAACAGCCTCTCATCAGCACCTCCTCCGCCTGTCACGGCTTCCGCACCTTCTTCATCATCTTCGTTGGCATCTTCATACAGGTTATTCAATACCACTTTGAAAGAAACCGGTTTCTTCAGGAATTTTTCACCCTGCACACTCAGCTTCAGCACTCCGTATTCTTCAATATCTTTTTCCAGCAGTCCTTCCAGCAGCATCTGCCGGATCAGGGAATTCCAGTAATGATCCGGATGGTTGTTCCCGCTGCTGAACTCGGGCAATCCCCCATGCCGGTACATATTGATCTGCGGGGTCAGGCGTCCCACCAGCATATTGACCACATAATCCGTTGAGAATCTTTCATCCAGCTTTTTAATGACCTTCATGGCTTTCACCACATCATCCTTGGCCTCCAGCCTTTCTTTCGGGTGCAGGCAGTTGTCGCAGTTCCCGCAATTTTCCTGCGTGTATGCTTCACCGAAATAACTCATAAGTATCTTACGGCGACAAACACCCGCTTCGGCAAAAGCCACCGTTTCGTTGATCAGTTGCGCCCCCACTTCCCTTTCGCTCAACGGCTTGTCGCGCATCAAATGCTCCAGCTTCGCAACATCTTTATGCGAATAGTATAAAACACATTTTCCCTCCAGTCCATCGCGGCCTGCACGACCGGTTTCCTGGTAATAGTTTTCAATTGATTTGGGAATATTAAAATGTATCACAAAGCGGATATCCGGCTTGTCTATTCCCATTCCGAACGCAATAGTGGCTACTATTACCTGCACATCCTCATTCAGGAACAGGTCCTGGCGCTCCGCACGGAGCTTTCCGTCAAACCCCGCGTGATAGGGAACCGCCTTGATACCATTGGCGATCAGCACATCGGCCAGCTCTTCCGTAGTTTTGCGGTTGAGGGTATAAATAATACCGCTTTTTCCCTTCATCCCCACGATGAACTTAACAATGCTTTTGATCGTCTGGTCTTTTTTAACCTTGGGCAGTATTTCGTAATAAAGATTGGAACGGTTGAAGGAAGAAATAAATATATTGGGCTCCCGCAGTCCCAGGTTCTTAATAATATCACTCTGTACTTTAGGAGTAGCGGTAGCGGTCAGCGCAATCACAGGGATGTCCGGGTTGATCTCCGTCATCATTTCCCGCAGGCGACGGTATTCCGGACGGAAGTCGTGCCCCCATTCAGAAATACAATGTGCCTCATCCACAGCAAAAAAGGATAATTCCAGGTTCCGGAAAAAATCCAGGTTCTCCTGTTTTGTCAATGTTTCAGGAGCCACATACAGCAGCTTGGTCCGCCCTTCTGTCAGGTCTTCCTGTACTTCTTTTATTTCCTTCTTGGTAAGCGTAGAGTTCAGGAAATGGGCCACATCGTCATCGCTGCTGTATCCCCTCACCAGGTCTACCTGGTTCTTCATCAACGCGATAAGCGGCGATACCACGATGGCACATCCCGGACTTATTAAAGCCGGCAACTGGTAACAAAGGCTTTTACCACCGCCCGTAGGTTTTATTACAAATGTATCATGGCCCGCCAACAGGCTTTCTATAGCTGCCCGCTGATTGCCTTTAAAGGCGTCAAACCCAAAATATTCCTGGAGGCGTTCAACCAGATTAATGTCCGATGATTTTTTTGCTTTTACTTTTGCAACACCGTTGGTTTTAGAAGCAGGTGTTGATTTAGCTTTAATAGCAGTTTTCTTTGCTGTTGCCATGTCTGTCTGTCATTTCTTCACACTCTCAATTGCATAGGACTATGCATATAAAATGTGCCCGAAGTTACTATAATATGATGTCTTTTTGAAGTTTAATAAGCTTATATTCCATTAAATATTTATATATTCATGCGATTCCATTATAAAAGATATCGAAAAAGAGACAAATAGCCAAGCCCTGGTCCTTTTTACCCGGCCGGACATATATACCCGTTGCTGCTTTTTTGAAGATGCATTTACCTTCGGTAAGCGTAGCTCAAGCTTTCTGTTCCATACAAATTTTCCGGCCGGTGAGATACCAGCTGACAGCGGACGCTACAGGCGGGTATCATCACCTGTCTGCAAAGAATGGTAAATACGCCCATTTTTGACATACTCATATTTTCAACTAGGTTTGCAGTTCAAATATGGCAAATATTAATATTCAGGATATTGCTAAACATACCATCCGGCTGGAAGCGGAAGCAGTGCGTCAACTGATTGATTACATTGACGAAAAATTTGAAGCTGTGGTTGCCCTGGTGGCAAAATGCCCGGGAAAACTGGTGATCAGCGGGGTGGGGAAAAGCGCATTGATCGCGCAGAAGATAGTAGCTACCCTCAACTCCACCGGCACACATGCTTCTTTTTTACATGCCACCGATGCCATTCACGGCGACCTGGGCATGGTGCAGCCGGAAGACATGGTGCTGCTGATCAGTAAAAGCGGGGAAAGTGCAGAGATAAGAGTACTGCTGCCGATCATTAAAAGCTTTGGCAACACGGTCATAGCCATGACAGGTAACCTGGATTCGTTTCTAGCGGTTAGTGCTGATCATATATTGAATACAACAGTAAAGCAGGAAGCCTGTCCAAATAACCTTGCGCCTACCGCCAGCACTGCCGCCCAGTTAGCTATGGGAGATGCGCTGGCGATCTGCCTCATGGAGCAAAAAGGATTTGCCAGCGAAGATTTCGCAAGGTTTCATCCCGGCGGTACACTGGGAAAAAGATTGTATCTGCGGGTATCCGACCTGTTTATGAAAGATACCCGGCCTTCCGTTGCGCTGGACAGTAACCTTAAAGAAATAATGGTAGCCATTACCCAAAACAGAATGGGCGCTACTGCGGTACTTGACGGTGGAAATATTAGCGGTATTATCACCGACGGTGATATCCGTCGTATGCTGCAGAACAACGATCACCTGGAGGGCATTACTGCCAAAGACATTATGAGCCGGCACCCTAAATACATCGAGGAAAGCCAGCTTGCGGTTGCCGCCCTGGACATCATGCGTAAAAACAGCATCAGCCAGCTACTGGTCATCAACGCCGGCCGGGAATATACCGGCATCCTGCACCTTCACGACCTGGTGCGGGAAGGGATCATCTAAATCCAGTGAATTATATAGTATATTGCCGGTTATAAAACTATTGAAGTTACATTTGTATTTATTCTAAATCAGCATGCAGAAAAACTATTACGTTGCCATCATGGCCGGGGGGATTGGAAGCAGATTTTGGCCGTTAAGCCGCACCTCTTATCCCAAACAGTTTCTTGACATACTCAATACCGGGAAGACACTCATTCAAAGCACGTTTGAACGGTTTGCCGATTTTATCCCGATAGAAAATATCTTCATCATAACTTCCGAGGAATATATTCCCATCGTTAAGCAACAGTTGCCGGAAGTACTGGAAGAAAACATCCTGGGAGAACCTTTCCGGAAAAATACGGCGCCCTGCATAGCATATATATCTTATAAGCTGAAAAAGACAAATCCTGACGGATGCCTGATCTGTGCGCCTGCGGACCACCTGATCCTGGAACAGATTGCTTTCAAAAAAGTTTGTATTGAAGCATTGAATTTTGTCAGGGTCAACAATGCGCTTACCACGCTGGGTATAAAACCGACCCACCCGAACACCGGCTACGGGTATATACAGATAGAGCAACATGAAGTAAGTGATAATGTATATAAAGTAAAGACCTTCACCGAAAAACCCGATCTGGAAATAGCCAAAACCTTTCTTGAAAGCGGCGATTTCCTCTGGAATGCAGGCATCTTCGTCTGGAAAGTACGTTCTATTGTACAGGCTTTTGAAAAATACCTGCCGGAATTTCACGAACTGTTCACCACCGAGGAAGCCCTGTTGAATACTCCTGATGAAAAGATCGCAATTGAACGGATCTATACCTTGCTTACCAATATTTCTATAGACTACGGCATCATGGAAAAAGCTGATAATGTTTACCTGATCCCTTCCAGCTTTGGCTGGAGCGACCTGGGAACATGGAATTCGGCGTATACAAATATGGAAAAGGACGAAGCCGAAAATGCCGTTTCCGCAGATAACTATTTACTGATAGACGCGTATAAAAATATTATCCAGGTACCGAAAGAAAAGCTGATCGTTTTACAGGGACTGGAAGGTCATATTGTGATCGATACCGGCGATGTGCTGATGATATGCGAACGTAATAAGGAGCAGGAAATAAAGGAATACGTATCGCAGATAAAGATATCCAAAGGAGAGAAGTTTTTGTAAAGGGTAAAATAGTAAGACCGTAAGAGTGTTGAGACAAGGGTAGGATGTAGAATTGTCTTTGTGTGTTTTGCGGTCTTTCGAAGCTTGGGGTGAAAATATGTTTTACACCACACCCGCACTAGCCCATGATGGTGCGCCACTTATCCGATTCTGCGTAGTGCTTGATAAGCTGGTTTCTTTTATTGAATATTTTTTCAAAGTAGTTTTTCAGAAAAAACCGGCCAAGAAAGCCGCCTATCGCGTCGCGGGGCTCTTCTATCTCCACCATATCAATCACAATGGTCCCGTTTTCAACAGGTTTAAAATAATGCTCGTGGCGGAAACTTTTGAGGTCTCCCTTTACCTGCTCTTCCACAAATTTGGCATGCGTTTCCATTTCTATGACCCTTGCTGTCAACGCCCTGATCTTGCCCAAGTGCTTTGCAGAAAATGTCAGGGTATCCCCTTGCTTGATCAGGATATCGGAAGCGCTGGCGGAGATAGACTCATTGCCGTTGTTTAAGGCTTTCCGGTATATGGTCGTATTGCGGCAGAGGTCGAAAACCCGCTCTACCGGCGCCTTTATAAAAGTAGTGATATGAATAACGGACATGTTGTTTGCAGATTTGGTTGTACATTACTCTTCCTCCCATTCAGGGGAAACAATATCTACCAACAACTAACGAATTTGGTCTATGATTGTTGTACGAAAGGCAACTTTACTACCCGGGCCCGTAAAGATTTGTCCCTGATCTCAATAAGTATCTCAGTATCAAGGGCAGCATGGTCGCTTGATACATAACCCAGGCCAATAGCCTTGCCCAGGCTGGGCGACTGGGTGCCGGAAGTAACCCTTCCGATCAGGTTTCCTTCTTCATCCCTTATCTTATAGTCGTGGCGCGGAATACCCCGGTCTATCATTTCAAAACCGATCAGCTTTTTATCTGCCCCTGTCGCTTTCTGTTTCTGCAGATAAGCAGAAGCAGTGAAGTCTTTGGTGAATTTGGTGATCCAGCCAAGTCCTGCTTCCAGCGGTGTGCTGAAATCATCAATATCATTTCCGTACAGGCAATACCCCATTTCCAGCCGGAGCGTATCCCTGGCTCCCAGCCCGATCGGCTTAATGCCATAGGAAGCACCAGCCTCAAAAATGGCATTCCAGATGGTTTCGGCGTCATCGCCCTTATTCTCAAAATATATTTCCACACCACCTGCACCGGTATAACCGGTAGCGCTGATCAATACATTATCTATACCGGCAAATTTTCCTTTTGCAAAGGTATAATACTTCATATTGAGAATATCCATCTCCGTAAGCGACTGAATTATTTTAGTGGCGTTAGGCCCCTGGATAGCCAACAGCCCGGTTTTATCGGAAATATTATGCATCTCCACACCGGCGGTATTATGATGGCTGATCCAGTCCCAGTCTTTTTCAATATTGGATGCATTCACCACCAGCATATATACTTTGTTCTGCTCAATACAATATACCAGCAGGTCATCTATTATACCGCCATTTTCATTGGTAAGACAACTGTATTGTATTTTACCGTTGGTCAGCTTTGCCGCATCATTTGTTGTTACCCGCTGGATAAGGTCCAGCGCATTCTCTCCTTTTAAGATAAACTCTCCCATATGGCTCACGTCAAAAACACCCGCATTGGTTCTCACCGTTGCATGCTCATCATTGATGCCCGAATAACTGATAGGCATGTTATACCCTGCAAAATCAGCCATCTTCGCGCCCAATGTTATATGTTTATCAGTAAAAGGAGTTGTTTTCATTATCTGTTTATTTATGTTTAGCTAGTTACAACGATGACACCTGCAAGATTCAGGATGCAAGCTGCAGGTTCCAGGCCTCAGGATCCAGGACGCAGGTCTCAGGGCTCATTTTGTAGTCCTCTCTACTTGTAACCTTCATCTTGTATCTTGCGTCTTTCCACTTCCCACTTCCCACTTCCCACTTCCCACTTACTACTTACTACTTACTACTTACTACTTCTCACTCACTCCCCTTTAAACCAACTGCTGTACATCAGGTAGTTATTGGCAATGCGGTTAATTTCTCCACTGATCAGTTCCTGCGATACGTCTTTTACCTTCCTGGCAGGCACGCCCGCATATATGGAACCGGCTTCCACTTTTGTTCCTTCCAGCACTACCGCTCCCGCTGCTATAATGCTGTTGCTGCCGATCTCGGCATTGTCCATTACGATAGCCCCCATGCCGATCAGCACATTATCATGTACAGTGCAGCCATGCACAATGGCATTATGCCCGATGCTGACATTGTTACCAATGATCGCTTTGGTTTTTTCGTACGTACAGTGTATGACCGCACCATCCTGTATATTCACCTTATCGCCGATACGAATGGCATTTACATCTCCCCTTACTACTGCATGAAACCACACGCTGCAATCGTTGCCCATGACCACGTCACCCACAATAGTAGCGTTGGGCGCCAGAAAACAGTTCTCTCCCATCCGGGGCAATACATTTTTTACAGGTAATATCAGCGCCATCCGGCAAATCTATTTATTAACCAGGGAAATATCAAAGTTCACCAACTCCACGAACCGTTCAATGCGGTCATCAATTTCTTTTCGGTTCAGTTCTTTCAGACGGGTGGTCCCGAATTTTTCCACTGAAAAGGAAGCAATGGCGGAACCTACGATAATGGCGGATTTCATACCGTCGAAAGTAAAATCTTTACTGGCAGCCAGGTGCCCCACAAAACCACCAGCAAAAGTATCCCCTGCCCCTGTAGGGTCAAAGACATCTTCCAGTGGAAGCGCCGGCGCAAAAAACACATGGTCTTTATGGAACAACAGCGCCCCGTGTTCGCCTTTTTTGATCACAACAAACCGGGGACCCATCTTATAAATTTCTTTAGCAGCTCTCACCAGTGAATACTGTGCCGTAAGCTGCCTTGCTTCTGAATCATTCACCAGTAGCACATCCACCTGCTTCAACACTTTCTCCAGGTCAGGCAAAGCGGTTTCCATCCAGAAGTTCATGGTATCCAGCACTACCAGCTTCGGGCGCTTTTGCATTTGCTCAATAACGCTCAGCTGCACAGCAGGCGAAAGATTACCCAGCATCAGGATATCCGCCCCCTGGTAACTGTCCGGCACCACCGGCTCAAACTCTCCCAGCACATTCAACTGTGTTTCCAGGGTATCACGTGCATTCATATCCATATGGTAGCGCCCGCTCCAGAAAAAGGACTTTTTGTCTTTTTTAACCTGCACCCCCTCCAGTTGCACCCCCCTGGCCTGTAGTTGTGCCAGCTCGTCCTCCGGGAAATCTCCGCCCACCACAGATATTTGCTTTATGGGACGGGTAAAATTAGAAGCGCTCCACGCAATATAGGTAGCCGCACCGCCCACTATTTTATCACTTTTACCAAAAGGAGTTTCTATTGCATCAAAGGCCATGGAACCAACTACTATAAGAGACATAATATTATGAGGTTACTTATAAAAAATAGGTTTAAAACGCTGCAAAACTAAGCCTATTAGGGGATGAATGCTTATTTTTTTAAAAATTATGGGAACGCTGAACAGAGCCCTGGTTAAGGTCTTCCATCAGCTTAAGGATATCTGTCTTTAGATTTTTTTGCCGCCTGAACTTATTCCTGATCGATTTTTCTGTAGCTGGCAGATGATGGTAAAAAGAAGACAACCGGGCTTTAATGGTTTTCAACTGTTCAAAATTCTGCAGGAATAGCTTCTGCTGATCCGTAGTGCGGGTACATGTGTAGTATTCCTGGTCCTGCATACTGCCCTCTCCCACGCCGGTTTCATATGCCATGTAACAAGCTGCATGGTCGCCTTTTACCAATACCTGCATAAAACCAATCACGGTCCCGTTCATTCTTCCGGTAACGAATTGATACTTTCCCCTCGGCATCGTTTCAAATACATAACTGTTTTGCTTATCGGAGAAACCAAATGCCCGGACCTCGC
>CAKSVK010000114.1 GCA_934502905.1 uncultured Chitinophagaceae bacterium | reverse complement strand
TGATGGTTGATGAGCTGTATCGTAGCGGAAAGCTGAAAGCCGGGGACAAAATGCTTTTACTGGTCCCCGAAAGTTCGCGCTTTTCATATATGTACAGCCTGCTGACGGTAGTAGGTCCCGATTAAACTTATTTCTTTCAGCTTAAAGTTTTACCGGCATGAAAAAAGAAGATATTCCACAGGATAAAGGTTTCTTCAGCGATCTTTCTTATGCGGTAGATAAGGACGGAAAATATACAACAGCCAAAAGCATAGGATGGGAGGTAAAGACCAATGCGCTGAATGTGGCATGGGAAGACATTGAGAAGAAGGTGAATGATGCCCGGCAAAAGGTATTATCTGGCGAAGCCAGCCCCATTTTATATTTTATGGCTGTAAAAATCATGGACGTTCCCATTGTAGCAGGTTATACCGGCTTCTGGCAATGGCAGGTAAAACGCCACCTGAAGCCCTCAATATTCGAAAAGCTGAGCGAAAAAAAGCTGCGTAAATACGCAGAGGCTTTTGAAATAACCATTGAAGAACTGAAAAACCTGCGCCGGAAACTTCAAAGTGAAGAGGCTGAATAATGCTATAATCCCCATGCATGAAAATTGATTTTGAACATCATCAGGCTGCGCATTGCGAAAACGGAGTTACCACGAACCTCTTAAAACATTATGGTGTAGAGCAGATAACGGAACCTTTAGCCTTTGGCATCGGCTCGGGCCTGTTTTTTATTTATATCCCGCTCATGAAAGTAAACGGCGGTCCCGCCATTTCTTTTCGTACCATGCCCGGAATGATATTTAAACGTACCTGCCAGTCGCTGGGGATCCCGGTGGTAAGAAAAAAGTTCTCATCCAGGGAAAAGGCAATACAGGAACTGGATGAACGCCTTCGAAGCGGTCATCCTGCTGCCTGCCAGGTGGGCGTTTATTACCTGCCGTATTTTCCGAAAGAATACCGGTTTCATTTTAACGCGCACAACCTGATCATTACCGGTAAGGAAGGCGACGTATATGAGATCAGTGACCCGGTTATGGAAACCCTGACCTCTATGACCTCCTATGAGCTGGAAAGGGTACGGTTCGCCAGGGGTCCCCTGGCGCCGCGTGGCCAGCTGTATTATCCCCGCGAAAAAAAGCCGGTGTCGGACGAGCAGATAAAGAACGCAATCACTACCGGTATCAAACGCAACATCCGGGATATGCTTCACATCCCCGGTAATATAGCCGGCATCAGCGGTATACGGTATACCGGAAAAAAAATAAAAAAATGGAAGAACCGGCTGGGACCCGAAAAATCCAGGAGCTACCTGGCCCAACTGGTGCGTATGCAGGAGGAAATCGGTACCGGGGGTGGCGGGTTCCGCTTCATTTATGGCGCCTTTTTGCAACAGGCTTACTCCTACCACCAGATAGACGAGCTAATGGGTATAGCAGCGCAGTTCACGGCTGCAGGCGATCGCTGGCGGGATGCCGCGATCCAGGCTTCAGGCATTTACAAAGGGCGGTTGAATGATCAGCAGGATTACGATGTAATGGGCGATATGCTGATAGAAATTGCTGAAATTGAAAAAAAAGCATTCCGGGAACTGGCATTAGCTGCAAAAAAAATGATCTGACCTTCATTAACTGTTACTGCATGCAGCCCATTGATATACAAAATCTCAGCTTCACCTACAAAGGAAATATCAGGCCTGCGGTATCTGGTATTAATCTTTATGTTGAACAGGGAGACCGTTTCGGTGTATTTGGTCCAAATGGCGCAGGAAAGACCACGCTTATGAACCTGATGACCGGACTGTTGCGGTATTCTTCCGGCTCACTGAAGATGTTTGGACTGGAAATCAGGGATCATCCGCGGGAAATAAGAAAAATGTTCGGCTTCGTTCCGCAGGATTTTTCTTTTTACCAGGAGATCAGTCCTGTGGAAAATATGGAATTTTTTGGTGCCTGGGCAGGCCTGGATAAACAACGGATCATGCAAAAAACGGATGAATTACTTGGTATACTGGCGTTACAGGATGTACGCCATAAGCCGGTACATAAGTTTTCCGGTGGTATGAAACGGCGGGTAAACCTGGCTATTGCCATAATGCATGAGCCAAAATTGTTGTTTCTGGATGAGCCGACTGTCGGGGTAGATGTCCAGACCCGCTATGCTATAACCAACTATCTGAAACAACTCAATCAAAACGGTACTACGCTTATCTATACCTCCCATCACCTGAAGGAAGCAGAAGATCTCTGTAATAAAGCCGCATTAATTGATGAAGGTCAAATAATTGCCAATGATACCATTCATTCCCTGCTGGAGCAACATAAACAACCAGGATTGGAAGGACTTTTCCTGCACCTCACCGGAAGAGAATATCGCGACTAGCCCTGGTATATTAAAAGCCCGTTAACATCGTATTCTTTATATTTGCCGCCTTAATCGGTATGTTATGACTATGATTACAAGGTTCCTCCTGGTAATAGCCGTTGGAGCTCTCGCAACACCGGCATCGGCACAGTGGCTAAAGAAGAAAAAAAAGGATGATAAAAATGAGGTGAAGATAAATACAGCGGCCATTCCAAAATCCTTCCTGGACAGCATCCAGCAGAATATGGTTTGGGTAACAGGTGGAAGCTTTTTGATGGGCGACAATATGGGAGAAATAGACGAAAAGCCTGTACATCAGGTAGTTATAAATGGCTTTGCCATGAGTAAGTACCCGGTTACCCAGCGGCAATGGGGTATGATCATGGGAGAATATACCAGCGATTACAAAGCATGCCAGGACTGTCCTATCGACAATGTAAGCTGGCTGGATGCCCAGGAATTCATCCGCCGCCTTAATATGATAACCGGCAAATATTATACATTGCCCACAGAAGCGGAATGGGAATATGCTGCCAAGGGAGGAATAGAAGGTAAAGGTTACCGTTTTAGCGGAAGCGATAATATTGATGAAGTAGGATGGCATGCCGGTAATAGCGAGCGGAGACCTCATTCTGTAGGTCAAAAACAGCCGAATGAGCTCGGACTATACGATATGACCGGCAACATGTGGGAATGGTGTCAGGATAAATACGGAAAGTTCTATTATGAACAAAACATCAAATACAGTCCTGAAGGACCCAGTGATGGCTCCGGCAGGGTAAGGCGGGGAGGCTCATGGTTTACTTCCGTAAAAAACTGCAGAACCTCGGCAAGAAGCAGCTTAAACGAAAACTATAAGGATAACAGCATCACCATACGCCTGGCCCAGTATCCTAATTAGGAAAGCTGAACACAGATGCAATGATATTCTGCAACAGCGTAAAAAAGCCTGCAAAGAACATTTTGATCGTCAACAATAAAAAAGTTTCGTCAGCATTTCAGCCGACGAAACTTTTTTATTATGCGCTGCTCACTATCGTTATGCAACGGTTTCGTCCTCTACTTTTGCATCAGCGGCTGATGCCTTAACCGATGCGATCCCGTTATCACGGCTTGCAGCAGATTCGTACATTTCACTGGTCCCTATTATCTGCCCGTTCGTAGCCTTCAGGTTGAAGTACTCTTTACCATTTGACGAAGTCTTTTTATCAAATTTGCTGTCGTCCTGTGCGTTCTTACGAACAGATTCAATTCCATTTGTACAACTGGCTTTGGTTGTATACCCCTCACTGGTAAGTATCACCTGCCCGTTGCCTGCTTTAAGATTAAACTGAAATTCTCCGTTTTTCCGTTTAGAGATCACAAATTTTCCCATGGTGTTGTTTTAAGAAATTAGTAAATAATCGTATATCATCAAATATATTCATATTTTCCGTTCTCAGCAACCCATTAATGCAATTCCTGCCTGCCGGGAATCAGCAGTTCGGATGCCTGGATCTCCGTAATGAACTTTTTGATCCCATCCTTGTCCGTATAAGACCTGTTCACCAGTTTCCCTTCCACCACAATTTCCTTTCCTTTGTCCAGGTATTGGTCCGCAATTTCAGCAAGCTTTCCCCAGACAACAATACGGTGCCATTGGGTGTCGGTAATTTTTTCGCCTTTTGTATTCCGGTAAACCTCATTGGTTGCCATATTGAATACTGCCATTTTCTTTCCGGATTCAGTGCTTTTCAATTCCGGCTTGTTTCCCAGATTTCCGATCAGTTGCACTTTGTTTCTTAATGCGTACATAATAATTCGTTTTGTGCCCGCTAAGGAGCGATGATAAAATTTATTTCAGTCATACCGGATGACATTGCAAAGATGATCATGCAGAAAAGCAACAGTCGGAGATTAAATATTTATACCCGCATATACCCGTGTAGAAACGTTTCTACATGGATATTTTCCGTATCTTTTCTGCCTGACCGAACTTTATACTATGATGGAGAAAAGCACCCAAACCTGCAGGCAATGCGGGAAAACACTGAAAGGCAGGATCGACAAAAGATTTTGTGATGATTACTGCCGAAATGCTTACAACAACCAGCTAAAGTCTGAAAACCACCGGCAGGTCCGTCATATCAACCTTGCCCTGATAAAAAACCGGCGTATACTGGAAAGGCTGTTACCCGGCAGCGAAGAGACAGCAAAAGCCAGCCGCGAAAAGATGTTGAAGCTGGGGTACCAGTTTTTGTATCATACGCATTTTTATACTACCAAAACAGGGCGTACCTATACCTATTGTTATGACTACGGCTATTTGCCGCTCGAAAACAACTGGTTTCTGATCGTACGGAAAAAAGAGGAACAGGGCCTGCAGCCTTAATAAAAAGTATTATTATTAAAAATGCCGGTCCCCGTTTGGAGCCGGCATTTTATTTATGACCAATTGAATGATTAGTGAGCTGCGGCAGCTTTATTTACTTTTACATTTTTCTGCCAGATAAAGAAAATAATGAACAGCACAATAAGGATCACCGGGAAAGCTACCATCTTCATCAATGTATCCTGCCCTGCCGCCAGTTCAAGTTCAGCCCCTGTAAGACCGGCAGCGGCATTCACTTCCTTTGCCTTATCGATCCAGGCACCAATAATAGGTTGAAATATAGCAGTGGAGAACATGCCGACTCCACCTACGATAGACATACCCAAAGCACCGCTTAAAGGCACGCGCTGCGCTACCGCCCCTACCATTGTTGGCCAGAAATAGCAAACACCAATCGCAAAAAGAATAGCGGCCATATAGACCATAGAACCGGTAACGGTACTGAACAGGTAAATACCTATTGCGGTAAATATTGCCCCCAGCAATAAAACCCCTGTTTGTCCAAGCACTTTTGTAACCGGACCACCAAAAAAACGTCCTACGGCCATTAAGCCTGTTACCAGCGCTAATATCAGCATGGGACTTGCGCCACTGTTACTCATGATCATGCCCACCCACTGCTGTGGTCCGAATTCTGAAATGGCCGTCAAAGCCATACAAAAGAATATAAAAATATAAGTAGGAGTAAGCATGGCTTTAAAATTCTGTGCCACGGAAGTAACCCCTGCAACATGCGGTTGAGGGAATGTTTTACCGTAAAACAGGATCGCATACAGGATAGTCGGGATCATGGTTATCCACATTTGCGCCTGCCATCCCAGGTTTGCATCCGTCATAAATTTGGAAATAAGGCTTCCGAGAACTATTCCACCGGGGAACCACATGTGAAAACGGTTCAGCATCTTATTTACCTTATCCCCGGAGTACATATCCGCGATCATCGGGTTACAGGCTGCCTCTGTACAGCCGTTTCCGAAACCGATAAACAAGGTAGAGATCAGCAAGGTAGAATATCCTCCTGCAAAAATAGTGGTCAGTATCCCGATGGTATGGGTAATGAAAGCAATCTGCATGATCTTTTTAGGGCCTACCGCATAGTAGAAAAGCCCTCCCAGGATCATTGAAATGGGAAACCCCAGAAAGAACATCTGGTTGATAAATCCCAGTTGGGTGGCACTCAGGTTGAATTTTTCTCCCAGCTCCGGCAGTATTCCAGCTCTGATGCTGAAAGTAAAAGCAGTCGTGATCAAGGCAAAGCAACTTCCGTTAAAGAGAGCGCTTCTGTTAATGTTTACGTTCATTAATTACAGTTTTGTAAAGGTTTTAGAAATGCGTTGAATAGACTTATACAAACTGGAAATTTAAACAAAAAAATGATGTAAGCAACAGGATGCTGAAAATAAATAACGGCGCCGGAACCCTGAATACCGGAAAATGATCCTGTTTTGCAGGAATGCATTTTGCCGGCAGCAAATAAGAAAACATTTGGCAGAGCGGGCTATAACCAGCCGGGAATATCCCTGTGCGATAATGGCAATACTAAATTAGACTAGGCTTATACTATCTTACCATCTTTCATGTGCAGCACCCGATCGCTCATTTTTGCCAGCTCTTCATTATGGGTCACAATTAAAAAAGTCTGCTGCAATTCATCCCTTAGCTTAACAAAAAGCCGGTGCAGATCATATGCATTGGCGGAGTCGAGATTTCCGGTAGGCTCATCGGCAAAAACAATATCAGGTTCGTTAATGAGGGCCCGGGCTATGGCAACCCGCTGCTGCTCGCCACCCGATAAAGCGGAAGGCTTATTATTTACCCGCTCCCCCAGCCCCAGTATTTTCAACAACCGCCCGGCAGCCTCTTCCGTTTCTTTTTTCTTTTTACCTGCCAGCCATGCCGGGATGCTCACATTTTCCAATGCGGTAAATTCCGGCAGCAAATGATGAAACTGAAAAACAAACCCCATATGCCGGTTGCGGAAATCAGCCAGTTTTTTCCCTCCCAGGTTATCGATCCTCTGCCCTTTTAAAAATACAGAACCCTCGTCCGGTTGGTCCAGGGTGCCTACAATATGCAGCAGGGTGCTTTTGCCGGCCCCCGAAGAACCGATAATACTCACAATTTCTCCCCGGCCGATATTAATGCTGACGTCCTTCAAAACCTGCAAATGACCGTATGATTTAGAAATATTTTTGGCTGACAACATGTTACATTATATAAAATTGAACGGCAATTTAATCAATTCGGCGGCTCCTGCCATATGCAATAAACCGGGGGCTGCTTCGTTCAGAAACCCGTATCCGGATAAGTGAATTTGGAAATTACGTTCTAAACTTTACTTTTGCGAAAAATTTCACAGCCTGATACCTGAGGACTGGCTAAAATGGTATTAATATTTTAAACATCGATAAAACGAAATAAATGTTCTGGACACTCGAATTGGCATCTTATCTGGAAGACGCTCCCTGGCCGGCAACAAAGGACGAGCTCATTGATTATTGTATCAGGAGCGGCGCCCCCATTGAAGTAATCGAAAACCTCCAGGAACTGGAGGACGAGGGGGAGATTTATGAGGGCATTGATGACATTTGGCCGGATTATCCGTCGCAGGAAGATTTCTTCTTTAATGAAGACGAATATTAACTGATTACCGCCGCCAGGCGGTTTTTTTATTTCCCGGGCCCGCAATACTATTAACCATGGATGAAGACCTGAAGGAACACTTTATAACATGCGCATCCTCCTATACAAACAAACTTCCTGTTATAAAAAGCTGTTGGGATGAAATAGAAACGGCCTATAGCAGTCAACTGCGCTTTTACCATAATCTTGTGCATCTTGAAAACATGGCAAAACAATTGCAGGCAGTAAAGCATGAACTGGACAACCGGGATGCCCTCTTTTTCGCCTTGTGCTACCACGATATAGTTTATCGTCCGGGAAGCCAGGAAAATGAACAAAAAAGCGCTGAACTGGCTAAATTCCGGTTATCACAATTAAAAGTTGCGGAAGCAACCATTCAACGTTGCATACATCATATACTGGCTACCGTCTCCCACCACAAAACAGCTGACCCCGATTCAAATTATTTTACGGATGCCGATCTTTCCGTATTTGGAACAAATGCTGCAGCGTATAAACAATATTGTCAGGATATCAGAAGGGAATATATAGCTTTTCCCGATATAGCATACCGCCAGGGAAGAAGGGACATGATACATCAATTTCTACGAATGGACCGCATTTTCAAAACGTCTTATTTTTTTGGTCAATACGAGAAAAAAGCGAGAAAGAACCTGCAGGAGGAACTGGAACTTTACGATGAAGGAATGATGTAACTTTGCACAAATGCGGGAAACATATGACGATCATATAGAGAACATCCTGGTCAGCCGGCAGATCCAACCAACGGCAATGCGGGTATTGATCCTCGATTTCCTGCTCAAACAAAAAGTAGCAGTATCCCTCAGTACTATTGAAGACAGTTTTTCCCGCTCAGATCGTGTTACAATTTACCGTACACTGAAAACCTTTGAGAAAAAAGGGCTCATACATGGCATACAGGATGGCAATGTAAGCAAGTACGCGATTTGCCAGGATGATTGTAAAGAAACACACCAGGATACACACCTTCATTTTTATTGCACCAGGTGTAAGGAGACCATTTGCCTCCCCAACGTTAAAATACCGGGCATAGGCATTCCGGAAGATTATGCTGTTGCCGAGCTGAGCCTTATAGCACGGGGTATCTGTAATCAATGCCTCTCCAGAGAAGGGAAATAAATAACCGCTATAAAAAAAAGCATCAGGCTTAACCATATTCCTGCTCACACAGTTCAACAAGTTTAACCCGATGCCTATGGAATCGCTTTCATCTCTGATGAACTTCCGCAATCCCTCCCGCTGATTTTATATTCACGCTGCTATCAGCGTCAGCAACTGTTATAAAGATACAACCAAAAATGAAAAATTCAAATAAAATATTTCCTGGGAAACGCACAAGATATGCACATCTTTTTATTACTTTATTACCCTACTCTCTGTCGGAAGACTTACGCGGCAGCTAGGTCAGGAGCGCATATTTTCATATTGCAGCGGTATGCCCAGTTCCCATCCCTTTGACGCCTGGATAACAGCCTGCAGATCATCTATTTTTTTACCGGTTACACGCACAAGATTATCATTAATAGCCGCCTGTACCTTAAGCCCTGACTCTTTAATCTGTTTAACTATTTTTTTCGCATCCTCCTGGGTCAGTCCGTTTCTCACTGTTACCTCTTTTTTCCATACTTTTCCACTTTGTGCACCTTCTTTGGAAGCGTCAAATGCTTCCGGTGCAATCCCCTGCTTATGCGCCCTGCTTATCAGCACATCTATCAACTGTCCCATCTGCATTTCGCCGTCTGTTTCGATATTGATCTTAAAGTCCTTTTTGTTAAGATCTATCACTACATGTGAATCTTTAAAATCAAAACGATTGGTAATTTCCTTTTTGGTAACATTTACAGCGTTGTCAAGCGCCTGTGCATCTACCTTACTTACAATATCAAATGACGGCATAATCGGCTATTTACAAGCAAATGTACTAAAGCTGTCATAAACCTCAGGCACATTACCCATAATGAAAAAGAAAGACTTGCATAACGGCCGTACCGGCTTTGTTTTGTGTTAAAAACCTGCCTGGGCGGTCGCTTCCAGGTTCTTTCAAAATTTATGGCATAAAATATGGTGTTGGAAGCGGGTAAAATTAACATTTTCACCTTATCCTGATGTGCAGCCAACGGCGCTTACCGGTTAGGGAATAATAATGCGGGGTGTTAACATATAATAACTTTTACTGCTATATTGTACTGATTTACAAAACCGTATTTCAGTAAGTAGAAATTGTAATTATCTTTGCCCGGCATATTTTAAGGCATATAAATTAAAATAGTAAAGGAACAATAAAGTTATTAAGCAGCAGTTTTACACTTTATTGTTCTGACGTATGTACCGCTTTCTTTACCAAATCCTTATTATCCACCGCTGAATAAGATGTGTAGTCTTAAAAGGATTACGGTATATTCATAAAGAAAACATGTAAAGAAGAAGACCTGGCAACAATACATTGACAATAAAAAAATTAGAAATTAATAACAACCTATATATGTGTAATTTCAGAGCGATTTCAGTTGCAGTTTTCATTACCCTTTTATTCGGATCGTGTACTGTAGGAAAACAGCTGGCCTATCTGCAGGACGTGAACGATACTACCAGGATACAGGAACTGCGTGCTGCTGCCCTTGAACCTATCAGGTTATTACAGGATGACCAGGTGCAGGTTACCATTACCAGCAGGGACCGCGATGGTATGCAACTTTTCTCCATGATAGGGACCAGCATATCCTCAGGAACAGACAACCAGATAGTTCAAAATGTTTACACTATTAATTCTCATGGCACTATTAATATTCCTTTGTTGGGAGAAATAAAAATAATCGGGTTAACTACTGAAGAAGCCCGTCTGAAGATACAGGAGGAGGCGGTGCAATACATTAAAGATGCCATGGTCGGTTTGAACCTGATGAATTTCAGGATAACAGTCATGGGGGAAGTAACACATCCTGCCACCCTGCAGGTAGCAGGTGAGAAAGTGAACCTGCTGGAAGCTATCGGAATGGCAGGGGATCTTACTGTATATGGTAAAAGGGCCAATGTAAAAGTGATCCGCAAATCGGGAGACAAGGTAGAAGTCGGGCATATCAACCTGAATAACAGTAAGCTATTTACATCTCCGTTTTACAATTTACGGCAAAATGATATTGTATATGTTGAGCCGTTTCCACGTAAAGCATCAGCAGCCGAAAGAACATTTGAGCTTATCCCGATCGTACTCAGCGCATTGACTGTTGTAGTACTTGCATTCAGAATAGTAAGATAATATAAGTAACAGAAATAAAAGAAGTATAGTGGAAAATTCATCTAGCAATCAGAGACGTATCAATCACATTTCACAGGAAGAAACGCTCAACGTTCAAAACTTTATTCCGAAGATAACGACAAATTTACACTGGATCGTTCTCTTCCTGCTGATTTGTATCCTGTCATCCTTTTTATACTTGCGTTACACCGCTCCGGTTTATAAAGCCACAGCTAAAGTGATGATAAGAGATGAGAAGAAAGGAGGCAATAGCCTGGATAACGTATTGTTGAAAGAACTGAATATCCAGTCCAGTTCCCAATCGTTGGAAAGCGAGCTGGAAGTGTTGAGAAGCTTCGATCTTGTGGAATCTGTAGTGTATCGCGAACAACTGTATGTTGAGATCAAGTCCAAGGGCCGTATCACACAAAGAGAAACATTTGGGGATGAGGTTCCTGTCTTTTTTACTTTTGCGAACCCCGACACCATCACCAATACCATAACCTGGCGCTTAAAGCAAACTGAAGAAGGAAAGTGGTATATCATCCACCATGGAGAAGACGATCCTTTATACCTGACTCCTGGTAAATGGTATATTATAAACGGGTTAACTTTCAGAACAACACCCAGCACTAATATGAGGTCTAAAGATGTAGACGAGTATGTAGTGACCATATTACCCATTGACCGGGCGGTGGACAAGTTCCTTAAATCGCTGGCGGTAACTGAAATTGGAAACGCATCCTCCATTGTGTTGCTGGAAATGTCTGGATATAATCTTCGCAAAGCCCAAGCTTCTTTAAAAGCACTGATAGATATTTATACCACGCAGGGGCTGGAAGATAAAAAAAAGGTCAATACCAATACACTTGACTTCCTGAATGAAAGGGTAGCGCTGGTAGAAAGAGACTTGCAAACAGTAGAAAATCAGGTAGCCAATTTTAAGCGCAACCAGAGAATAACCGATATAGG
>CAKSVK010000113.1 GCA_934502905.1 uncultured Chitinophagaceae bacterium | reverse complement strand
TCCGATATCAGTGTGACACGCATTATTGACGGCGAGGAAGTGATTGTAAATATGTCTAGCAAAGGTTATCTGTTATTACCGCCTGAAGGAAATTTTAAAAATTACAGCTTAAGACTGTTTTAGGCATACCCAAACGCGAAAACCCGGTATCCAACACTATGGAGCGCTAATGATGAAAACAAGCTTACTGCTTACTGCTTATTTCATTATATCTTAAAAAGAAAGGGGCTGACTCTTTTTAGCCAGCCCCCCGTATATTACAAGCTCATATAAAAAAGTTACTGTGCATCCTTACTGATGTTGTAAGTATACAGTCCCTCGTATCCGGGATAGAAGCCCTCGAGCCGTAGATTATCAGATTTCAACACTTCCGTGCTGAATTCGTCGATATTGCCTACAGCTTTTCCGTTTACCTTCAGGATGATAAACCCGTCCTTCATTCTTGTCTGGCTGTCGATATAACCATTGGGATTTATCTTCTTCACAACCACACCACCATTCTGACGGTATTCTGCCGCCTTCTTCTTGTCCAGTTCCTGGAACTCCGCACCAAAATCGTCCAGCACAGATATTTTTACCACATCAAAATTACCGGCTTTATTCTTAAGTGTTACGCTGGCTGTTTTTTCTTTGCCATCACGCAGGTAGGTCACATCTATTTTATCTCCCGGCTTCAAACGGGCAATCTTTTCAACCATTTCATTTCCCGAATAAACCTTATCCCCGTTGATCTTGTTGATATAGTCGCCGGATTTGATGCCAGCAGCTGCAGCAGCGCCATCCTTGGTCGCTTCCCTTACATATACACCCTGACCACTTTTGTACCCTACCTTTTCTTTTTCAGAATCAGGGGCTTCATCCGGCAGGTAGCTGATACCAAGGTAGGCTCGTTGTACCGCTCCAAACTCGATCAGATCGTTTACGATCTTTTTAGCAATGTTTACCGGGATAGCATAAGAGTACCCTGCATAAGATCCTGTAGGGGATGCGATAGCCGAATTGATACCAATCAGCTCTCCGTTGGTATTTACCAGTGCACCACCGCTATTACCCTGGTTTACGGCAGCGTCTGTTTGTATGAATGCTTCAATGGGGGTCTGGCTCCTGCGTGCGTTTAAGCCCAGGGTTCTGCCCTTTGCGCTGATAATACCTGCAGTAACCGTTGTTTCAAGGTTCAAAGGATAACCGATAGCCAGCACCCACTGACCGATCTGTACATTGTCTGAGTTACCGTACAGTAAAAAAGGCAGGCTCTTGGCCTCTATCTTTAATACCGCCAGGTCGCTGCTGGCATCTGCACCCACCAGCTTTGCCGTAAAGGAACGTTTGTCGCTCAATCCTACTTTTATTTCACTTGCACCGTCAATAACATGGTTATTGGTAATGATATAACCGTCCTGGCTTACAATCACACCAGATCCGGATGCCCTTTGCGGCACACTGCGCATCTGGGGGCCGCCAAAAAAGTCATCAAAGAAATCATCCGGCACCAGCCCCTGGAAGGGATTGCTTCTGCGGGGCAGGTTATTGCTTGCCTGGGATTTACCGATCACCGTGGTAATGTGCACGACTGCCGGAACCGCTATTTTGGCCGGCTGTTCAAAATCTACGGGCCCGGGCAGGTTCTCTCCACCAAACAATCCTGCATAGTTGGCCGGGATCTTCACACCTTCCTGCTGAAGGGCTGTCCCCTTCTTCCCTGCCGGCAGATAGCTGTTATAACCATACATAACACCAAAAGCCGTAACAGCACTAATTACAATTGTAAATAATACCTGTTTAAATTTCATCTTAAATACACTATTTAATTGTTTACAATTATCGGGCACCACCGTCAAGGATATCCTTTTAATGGCAACGTTGTCTAAAGCTACTAAAGTTTTGCATACATCAAATGGTATGCCTTTCAGGCAAATACAACTGGTAAACGAATAATCCTGACATTTCGTCTGTGAAATTACGAAGCAATACGTAATGGAAATGTTAAGGAATACGGGAAATCCTGCAAATATTATATGCGGCACCACCGGCTGCCGGACGGTTTCAGAACCCCGTCAAAAACTTCATGGTATCCACCCCGTCGGCATAGTCGTATAATCCCGGCGACTGGGCAGCGCCAAATGGCACCTTACCCGTGCCGGTTATGCATTGAATGTCTTCGGGGTTCAATTGCCGGTACACATCATCCATCTTGCTGTAAAACTGGTAATGAAGCTGGCTGACCGGAGAAAACGGAACGGAATTTTCAGACAGGATGATGGAATCGTTGGTCATATAATACTGCTGGTTGATAATAAGCAGGGCCAGTCCGTAATCATAATTGTGCTTGTATTTATGATTTTCCACCAGGAAATCATATTTGCGGAAAGCATCCAGCATAGGCAGAAAATCGTATCCTTCCGGCACAAATACCTGGGTTACATTACGACAGCCCATACCAAAATAAGTATATACATCATCAGCCAGCCTCTCTAATTCAACCCGGGTTTCCGCTCCGTTCAGGACAGCCACCGAGGTCCTGTTTTTACGGATAATATGCGGATATTTCCGGAAATAGTATTCAAAATACCGGGACGAGTTATTGGACCCCGTTGCTATATAGGCATCGCAGCCCTTCAGCAGGTCCGAAGTTTGAATAAGAGAAGCAGTAGCAGGCGCCCATTCCTCCAGTTTCTCTATTAGGTGCCGGAGCAGGACGTCATCCTTTGAAGAAAGCTTGATCGTCTGGCGATGTCCTGAAACAAAGGCGCAGAGAAAATCGTGAAACCCTACAAGCGGTATATTACCCGCCATGATGATTCCTACATTTTTAGGTGCAGGATTATCCTTTATGTCATAATGATGACTCCAGGCATCCAGGGCATCTTTCTGCAAAAAATGATGCGTGATATTGGTTACAGCCAGTGAGATAAAGGAGGGAATAAACCAGGCATTTTTACCGGCAGCTTTTTTTTGAGCAGCGGCCCAACCCGGCTCAGCACTGTTCATATACGTACCAAGCTTTTCAAGCAATTCAATTCTGTCTGTTAAATTCAACATTGATTATTTATTCAGATGTGACTATCTTTGTAGCGCAAATGTACTAGCAAAAAATTACCCGTAAAATCGTAAACAGGAATGGCAATTAAAATAACGGATGAGTGCATCAATTGCGGGGCTTGTGAACCGGAATGTCCGAACAATGCAATATATGAGGGAGGTGTAGAGTGGTCGATGACCGACGGAACTACCATAAAAGGTCCTTATGTTTTAATGGACGGTACCACCATAGATGCTTCTGCAAAGAATGCGCCTATAAGTGTTGACATATATTACATCGTGCCGGATAAATGTACAGAATGCCAGGGCTTCCATGAAGAGCCGCAATGCGCGGCAGTTTGCCCGGTAGACTGTTGCGTACCCGATGAAATGTATGAAGAAACAGTAGAGGCCCTGATGGAGAAAAAAGCCAAATTGCACTTTGGATAAAGTCTTTACGAATGACGCCTGGCGTCATAACACAGGCGGGTGATATTTCCCGCTAAAGGGTGAAGGGCTCATAATAAGCTTTCACCCTTATTTTTAAACCTTCATGATGCTGGAACCTCAGGCAAAAACAACATTTCCCCGTATTGTTTTTATGGGAACCCCCGAGTTCGCCGTAGCATCGCTGGATGCGCTGGTAAAGGCGGGATACAATATTGTAGGTGTGGTAACGGCGCCGGATAAGCCGGCAGGCCGTGGTATGAAGCTCAGCGGTAGCGCGGTAAAGCAATATGCGCAGGAGCATGGTCTCCACCTGCTACAGCCGGAAAAGCTGAAAAATACAGCATTTATTGAGGAATTAAAACTGTTGCATGCCGATCTGCAGGTGGTAGTCGCTTTCAGGATGTTGCCGGAAATAGTATGGAATATGCCGCCGCTCGGCACCATCAATGTGCACGGTTCCCTGCTGCCGCAATACCGTGGTGCAGCGCCAATCAATTGGGCAGTTATCAACGGGGAGCCGGAAACCGGCGTAACCACTTTTAAGCTGCAGCACGAAATTGATACCGGAAATATCCTGTTGCAGGAACGCCTGGAGATCGCAGAAAATGAAACTGCCGGGGAAGTGCACGACAGGATGAAGGAAACCGGCGCCGCCTTGCTGGTAAAAACCGTGGACGGCATCATAAACGGGACCATTCATGAAATACCACAGGAAAGCATTGAAACAGCCCGCCTGAAACATGCCCCCAAGATCTTTACGGAAAATTGCAGGATAGACTGGCTGCAAACTACCAGTCACATTCACAACCTGATCAGGGGTCTTTCTCCTTTTCCCGGCGCTTTCACCACCTTTGACAATAAGATCCTCAAAATCTTCAGGAGCAGAAAAATAGCGGAGGCCGCTGTTGTTCCCGGCAGTATTCATTCAGACGGAAAAACCTTCCTTCGTTTTGCCGCCACAGACGGATGGATAGATATATTGGAACTGCAACTGGAAGGCAAAAAGAGAATGTTGACGACAGATTTCCTGAGAGGATACAAAATACCCCTGTAACCGGCTGATGCCAATACAAACCTTCTTTTTGGACTTCATATTCCGCTTCCTTTCCCTGCGCCACGGTCAGCGTCCCCACTAACCAGAAATAGTCTGGATACCTGTTCATTATAAATCAATTCTCGGAAAATTGCGTGCAGGGTAGCTGCAGGGGATGCGATCAGTGCCGTCCCGCCTGCTAAGATTTGAACTTTTCCACCGGTAAATACACCCACCTGTTTTGCATCAGCAGAATGTTAATTTTATTTCGGTATAACGCCGGGAAAACATTGCGTATTTCCATTTTTAATGATAAAGGTATATGTTTGGGCAAAATAACATTGCGTTCATTACAGATGGTTGCTGAATAAGGTTCTCTGAAACACACATTTCTGTGATCATCTCCTGCTGCGACTGTGAAATAATGCCCTGACAGATTTTAAAGATGAAAGTTGATAGCAGATTTTTCAGATCGTTGACAAAACAAAGTCGAAAGATATTGTTTGCAACAGCCCTCACAGGATTGGTGTGGGTATTCTCTTTTTTAGAAGTGACGGCTGGCGGAACAAAGTTCCCCTATGCACCACCTGACTGGATTCGTGATGCTGTTATTTACCAGGTCAGCCCACACAGCTTTGTTAAGAACGGAGGGTTCAGGCATATCATAGAAAAGCTACCCGAATTAAAGCAACTGGGGATCAATACCCTGCTGCTGCAACCCATTTTTGCAACTAAAAACGGGCACCAGGGATATGATGTTATTGATTTTTTTTCCATAAGAAGCGATTTCGGACAGCCCCAGGACCTGCAGGAGCTGGTTGCCGGCTGCAGACGACATGGTATCAGGATCATGCTTGATTTCATTCCCAATCATACTTCCATATCACATCCATATGCGCAGGATATTGCGGCAAAGGGAGAGCAATCGCCCTATTACCATTACTACCAGCATCACAACGACGGTGTAAAATATTCCTCTCATTACCATACAGACAGCCTGGGATTTGTGTATTATTTCTGGAAGGACCTGGTAAACCTGGATTATAATAACTCCGCTGTCCAGGAGTGGATAACAAAAATATGCAGGTACTGGGTGGAGCAGTTTGATATTGACGGGTATCGGTTTGATGCAGTATGGGGACCGAATGCAAGGAACCCGCAGTTCATGAAAAAATTATGTGCAGAGCTGAAGTCGCTCAAGCCGGACATTTTTTTACTTGCAGAAGATAAAGCTGCTGATCCCGCTGTTTTTGAGCTGGGCTACGACGCTGCCTACGACTGGACAGCAGACACCTCCTGGGTTTCTCAATGGTCCTGGCAATACCACCTGAATCCCCCGGGAAAATATACAGCCTTTGATCATGAACAAACGGCTACCGGCAAAAAAATACTAAGGGATGCGTTATTCAAAGAAGAGCAACCTGCAGGCTTTGTGTTGCGCTTTATTGAGAACAATGATATGCCCAGGTTCTTACGCTGGCACTCGCTGGAAAAGACCGAAATGGCAGCAGCCTTTCTTTTTTCACTGCCGGGTATTCCTTTGCTTTATAACGGACAGGAAACAGGCTGCCTGCATCATCCTTACTCAGGAAGACCGGTATATGAAGCAGGACAGCCGATCAGGTCACGGGACAGCCTGGGTCTTTTTGATTACTATAAGCGACTGATAGCGCTCAGGAATGATTTTCCCGTGCTGCGCAGTGATGTAATTACAGAAATAGAAATTCCGGATCCGTTTGTGCTGGCTTATGAAAGGAAAGATGCTGCCCATACTTTTTTTATGTTGCTTAACCTGGATAGTCTACCGGTAAATGTGACAATACCTTTTGAAAATAACACGCTTATAAATGAAATTGAATTAGAAGATGTGCTGACCAAAGAGAAAATTGTTCTCCGGAAAAGCGGAAATACATTTTCACCTATATCTTTGGACAAGTCTTCGATGCGCTGGCTATTGGTGAATCCCGCTCCAAAAGCTTTGCATCGCGTGCAGCTAAAGCAGCATGATAGAAGTCTATAATTGCGATGTGTATGATTGAGGCCATAAAGAAAGGAGACGAATTCGCTTTTGAGCAAATATATATCTTGTTCAGGGGAAAAGTGTATGCCTACTTTCTGAAGAAAACAAAATCACCGGCAGACGCGGCTGATCTGCTGCAGACTACTTTCTTTAAATTATGGAAATACAGGCACTTGCTCTCTGTGGATTATGAAATAGAACAGCAGTTGTTTTACATTGCCCGCAACACATTTATAGATTATATAAGAAAGGAAAACAAAAAGGCCGAAGTGCAACGGCTGCACCGGCAAAAGAAAGATACGGAAATACTATATCCCTCTCCTGCAGAAGATTTTGATGCATACGCCAGCTTACAGCATGCCCTATCTTCCCTGCCGGAAATGCGGAAAAAAATATTTGTATTGCACAAGCTCCACGGATACTCTTATAAAGAAATAGCAGAGATGCTGTCTATTTCGGTCAAATCTGTTGACAACAACCTTACCAAAGCCATCCGCCAGTTAAGAAAGCTGTTCTACCTGCTGTGGATATTGCTGATCGCACGATCTATGTAAACGGGAAACCGGTCGTTGCAAACGCTTTTACGGATCATTGTAAACTATCGCTTGTTTTGAACATCAACAGGTTAAGTCTGCCCATAAATAAAAATACTTTTCAAAAAGGAGATTTGCCATTTGCCGCGTATATCTAATAAAAACCGGTAGCATGGCATACCGGGGAAACAATTGTTTGAACATATGATGTACGATAGAAAGGATAGGCGGGCTGTTATGCAACGTACCTGCTGTATGCTGGTAGCAACTTTGCTTCTTTTTCACGGGGTGTCTGCCCAATCGCCGGCAACAACTTTTTCTGCACCTGGCCACAGGGAGGTGATCCGTGATTTTTTTAACAGGCAGGCACAGGTAAAATATATCTACGAGGCGCAGGTGAATGCTGCAGGAACGGATGTGGTATGGACCGTTGACGGAGAAGATTATATGCAGGAGATATACGTATCTCCATTGACTAAGCCGGCGCAAAAGCGCCGGATAACAGCATTCGCAGGTGAGCATAAAGGAAACGAAACTGCACCACAATGGTCGCCGGATAATAAGCAAATTGCATTTTTATCAGAAGCGGCAACACCCGGGCAATTGCAGGTATACATTGCCGATGCAAAAACAGGTAAGCTGGTTTTTCCGGGTCCTGTCAGCCGGTTCGACGGATATGTGTCTCACCTGAAATGGTCACCCGACGGGAAACGCCTGGGTATTTTATATGTAGAAAAAGCAAGCCGCGAGCCTTCTCCTATGGCCGCAAAGGACCGGGCAACCGGGCTTATCGATTCCCTGGTCAACAATAATATTCAACGAATTGCGGTAGTTGACCCCGGTACAGGGAATTGGTTCCCGGTTAGTCCGCCCGGTTTATATGTGTACGAATACGATTGGGCACCGGATGGCAAAAGCTTTGCATATACGGCAGCAAATCCGCCGGGAGACAACAACTGGTATATTGCCCGGCTCTATGCCCAGCCAATCTCATCCTTTGACACAGTGGTATTGCACCAGCCCGAAAGGCAGATCGCCCTGCCAAGATGGTCACCCGATGGCAAACAGATAGCATTCATCGGAGGCTTGATGAGCGACCAGGGAGGTACCGGAGGAGAAATATTCATCATCTCCCTTTCGGGGAAAGAAAAGGCAAGGAATCTCACGGAGAACCGGTCATCCACACCGGCCTGGTTTACATGGCGCCCCGACGGAAATATTTTATTCACTGAATTTACGGGCGGCTCCGTAGCGATCAATACACTGCATACAGGAAATGGTAATATCATGCAGGTATGGAAGGGGGATGAATCGATCCGCAGCGGAGCGGAAGAAACCAGCTTGTCTGTAAGCAGGGGGAAAAATCCTGTGGTCGCGCTCATCCGTTCCTCCTGGAACCGCATGCCGGAAGTGTGGGCAGGCGAGCTTCACCGGCTGAAGCAGATCACCCGGCTCAACGAAGCCACAGGACAAAAGATGCCGGCCTATGCAAATGTGGAATGGACCAACGAAGGATATCCCATACAGGGATGGCTGCTGTATCCTGAAAATTACGACCCGTCGAAAAAATATCCTATGCTGGTGGCCGTGCACGGTGGTCCGGCTTGGATCGCATTGCCTACATGGAGTGCATCCGATTTTAATACGACCGTTTATACACGATTAGGATATTTTGTATTCTTTCCCAATGCCCGCGGCAGCTACGGGCAGGGACAAAAATTTACGCGGGCCAATATCCGCGACTGGGGTTATGGCGACCTGCGGGATATTCTCAGCGGCGTAGAGGTTGTCAGTCGTCAATACGCGGTAGATACTGCCCGGGTAGGTATACTGGGCTGGAGCTACGGGGGCTCTATGAGCATGTTTGCGGTTACGCAAACCAACCGGTTCAAAGCGGCGGTGGCCGGGGCAGGCGCAGCAGACTGGCAAAGCTACTATGGCCAGAATTCTATTGATAAATTCCTGTGGTCTTATTTCGGGGTATCGCCATATTTCGACCCTGCACCGTACATCCGCTCTTCGGCCATGACTTTTATAAAAAATGTAAAGACGCCTACCCTGGTGCTGGTAGGAGAGCTGGATGGAGAAGCCCCGGCACCGCAATCCTTTCAGTTCTGGCATGCATTAAAAGAGCTGGGCATACCTACCCAGCTAAAAGTATATGCCAACGAAGGACATAGCTTTGAAGAATTTGAAAATATGATTGATGTATCGGTACGAACATTTGAATGGTTCGATTACTACCTGAATAAATAATTCAAAAAAAATATAGACCGGCGGAGGAGTTTTGTTTCCTGCTGCGTATCTATTGTATAAATGCCTTTATTCCCGTAAAAAATGACTCACGAACAGATCACACGTTTTTTTAATAAACAATGCTCAGCAAAAGAAGCTGCAGAAGTAGCTGCCTATCTTCAGAAACACCCTGAAGTACTTGAGCGCTACAGCGGACGCCAGGAATGGGAAGAGTCCGGAATCGAAGGGGAAGAACTAGAGGCTGATTGGGATAATTATTGGAAAACCATCATAAAAAAGAAAAGAGCCACGGTAATGGTCATGCGGATAAAACGGACCCTTGCGGCAGCCTGCCTGGCCGGGCTGCTCATAGCAGGATACGTGATGTATAGACCGGCAGCGGAAGAAAGCAAAATAGCAGATAACACGCCTGCCAATACAGATGTAAAGGAAGGGCAGTTTGAGACGAAGCTGATCACCAATACATCCCGGAAGAATATGACCATTACTACCGAGGACAATACCGTCATTACCCTGTTCCCTTCCTCCATGGTCAGGTACGCGGTTCCTTTTCAGCAGGGAAGGCGGGATATTTACCTCGAAGGACAGGCCAACTTCAAGGTGGCAAAAGATAAAAACCGTCCTTTCACTGTTTATGGAGGAGGCTTATCCACCACTGCGCTGGGTACGGAATTTACAGTAAATACGAAGCATCATGGCGGAAGGGTAAGCGTAAAGCTGTTTGAAGGGAAAGTGGTCGTAAAATCTGATCCTGCCGATATATCCGGATGGAAGAAGGATGTGTTCCTGAATGCAGGGCAACAAATGCTGTTTGATAAGAATAAAATGCTGGTATCTGTTGAAAAGATGGAAGGAAAACTTGTTAAAGAAAAGATCAAAAAAGCTGTAGAAAAAATAGTGGATGAAAAAGGTAAAGCTATAGTCTTTAATAACAGTGCTTTGCCGCAGGTGATGGAACGGTTGGGTGCCTATTATGATAAGACCATCCTCTTTGATCCGAAGGACCTGGAGCACCTCAACTTCACCGGCACCGTGGCGCCGACAGATTCGCTGGATGTGGTGCTGAAGGTAATTGCCCAGATGAATGATCTGAATATTTTATCCGAAAATGGCCAATATAAAATAGAAAAAAAGCAGCCTCCCATAGAGGAGTAGATGCTGCTGACATTTTATCATCTAAATTAAATTAACGAGCTGTATGAGAACGACCTTGTTTCGCCTTGTTAGTAAACCCTGTTTATTCGCCGGTATATTATTTTTCCTGGGGTTACAACAAATGGCTTTTGCTCAATCCGGTGCCGTAGTAACCGGCACCCTCATCAATGAAGCCGGTGATTTCCTGCCCGGCGCTACGGTGGAAGCAGTGGAATCCGGTACCAACGAAGTATTTATCGCGGTTACCAACGAAAAAGGCGTATTTACATTTTCAAACCTCAAGGTAGGTTCTGTCTATGATTTTAAAGCCTCTTATGTTGGCTATGAAGCTGCAGTTGTGAAGAATTTTACGGTAAAGCAAAGCACAGGTAACACCGTGCTGATAAAGCTGAGACCCGCTGATAAAGAACTCGACCAGGTGGTGATCATCGGTTACGGAACCCAGAAAAGGGAAATGGTGACGGGTTCCGTCGCCACCATCCGGGCAGAAGATTTCAACAAAGGGGTGGTAGCAGATCCGGTAACATTGATCACCGGTAAGGTAGCCGGTCTTTCTGTTACACGGCCTTCCGGGTCAGACCCTAACGCCAGCGCCGATTTTTCGTTGCGGGGCGCTGTTTCTGTTGAAGCCTCAACAGGGCCGTTGATCGTGATCGATGGTGTGATCGGGGGAGACCTGAGAACCATTGCTCCGGCTGATATCGCCTCCATTGATATCCTGCGTGACGGCTCTGCCGCCGCTATTTACGGATCAAGAGCAACAGGAGGTGTTATTATTGTAACCACTAAAAAAGGGATTGCCGGTGAAACGAAAATATCCTATAACGGGTATGCTTCCACGGAAACAATTGCCGGCAGGTATAAAATGCTGGATGCGGATCAGTACCGGAAATTCGCCGGCGATAACGGGTTAAACATCGTAGACGAGGGAAAAAATACGGATTGGTTCAATGAGCTGACACGCACGCCGTTCAACCACGGACATAACCTGTCCCTGAGCGGAGGTGCCGGCAAAACAACTTACAATGCCTCCCTGAACTACCAGCAGTACCAGGGAATAGACCTGGTTGCTGACAGGAGATTTATCAATGCTACGGTAAAACTCAATACGAAAGGGTTGAATGATAAGCTGGACTTTTCCATACTGCTGGCAAACTCGTATGATGATAAATACTTTGCCGACTACTCTGCATTCGGGCAGTCACTGAACATGAACCCGACTTTCCCGGTATACAATGACGATGGATCTTTTTATGAAAATACGACTGCAGGCAGCGGCACGCAATGGAACCCGGTGGCCAACACGTTGTATAATACGAATAAC
>CAKSVK010000112.1 GCA_934502905.1 uncultured Chitinophagaceae bacterium | reverse complement strand
CACTGCTTCCTTCCAGACAAATGCTGGCAACGGATTCTGCCGGCACTTTCAGATTCGCCGTACATCCGGGATCATACAGGATCATACTAAGCCTGGTAACATATAAAACCGATACCCTGACCCTGCAGGTGGAACAGGGTGCTATAGCTGCTGTAACCCACCAGATGCAACCGGAAGCCAACAGGCTTTCCAATGTGATCATAACCGGCAGAAGAGACCGTACCGCCGAATCGGTATTAAACGTTGAAAGAAAAGCTTCCAACCTGGTATTACAAAAAGTTGGCGCCAAAGAGCTGGAACGTAAAGGTGCTTCCAACGTAGCGGACGGCTTATCAAAGGTTACCGGCGTTTCTTTTGTAGGCGGTCAGCAACTCTTTATCAGGGGATTGGGTGACCGGTACAACAACGCTATACTGAACGGCCTGCCCGTTCCTTCTCCTAACCCGGACATGAAAGTGATCCCCCTGGATATTTTTCCCGCAGGGCTGGTATCCAGCCTGAGCGTGATCAAATCTTATTCGTCCGATTTTTATGGCGATTTCTCCGGAGGTACCATTGATATCATTACCAAAGACTACCCGGATAAGAGCTTCTTCAAAATAGGCATATCGGGCGGAATGAACAGCATTGTTACCGGTAAGGATTTCTACACGCCTAAAGAAGGTTTTGAAACTTTCTCCGGCTTCACACGGTCCCAGCGTGAAATGCCTCCCATAGTGAAAGATGCGGTATTCTACCGTTCTGATCCAGCCAAGCCGGAAAACCCGTTTAAAACAGCTTTCTCCCCCACATTGACAAAAGCGCTTCCCAGGCTGGGATTGGAGCTATCCGGTGGCGCTATTAAAAGATACGATAACGGCCGGATATTCGGGTTCTCTGTCAATGCTGCTTTCAAAAACAACTACCAGATATACAGGGGTATCGACCGTTTGTTAAACGCCAACAAAGTAGAGCTGTTCACCAACAACCTTACAAACTACCGCTATCTTACCAACAGTTCCGTTCTCGGAAGCGCTTATTTCAAGCCGTCTTCCGGAAGCTCCGTCAAATACAGCCTGCTGTTTGTAAACGACTCCGAAGACCAGACAAGCATTATAGATGGTATCAATCCTGATCTGGGACCTGTGTTTTCCACACTCAATACCAATATACAAAATACCATATTCGTCAACCAGTTCAATGGCAAACATGACCTGAACGATCACTTTTCGTTTAACTGGGGCGCCTCCTACGGCGTTACCAAAGGATCATTGCCTGACAGAACCCAGGTATCCATGCTGAACAATGGCGTGGAAGCCGGGAAAGATCGCTATTTTCAGTTCAACAGGGACGTGGTGGGAAACACGCATAAATTTTTCGGCGAGCTGAGTGAAACGGAACCTTCCGGTAAACTGGAAATAGAATACAACAAGGGTGAGGAGGAAAATGCGACCGGCTTTTCCATTAAGTCATTCAAGTTCGGAGTGGATGCGCGATATAAGCAAAGGACTTTTAATGCCAGGCAGGTAGATGTACGAACATCGGGCATTACAAGCCATGTAAACCCGTTTGACATTGACACCACCCTGACGAACAACCGCATTGGTGATGGGTATGCTTCCGGCACCTGGGCTTTTACGGAAACCTATTATCCCAGCAATAATTACAAAGCCAACTTATTATTGGGTGCAGCTTATGGATTAACGAGCCTGTCATTCGGCTCAAAAACAGACCTGATCGCAGGCGTAAGGGCAGAATACTCCGATCAGGCAATATTCTACAAGCAATCGAATGATATTTATGATCGTCCTTTAAGGGAATTCAAAAGGGATAACCTGGACATCCTTCCGTTCCTGACTTTTAAGTACAGGCGCACAGAAAAAAATAACATCCTGTTCTCGGCAAGCCGCTCCCTCACCCGTCCGCTGTTCCTGGAACTGACACCCTTCCGGTTCAACCAGGGCTTCAACCGCCTGCCAAGAGAAGGTAACCCCAGGCTGGAAAACAGCGTGAACTACAATGCCGATATCAAATTTGAAATATACCCGACAAAAGGAGAGCTGATCGCATTGACGATCTTCGGGAAATATATTCAAAACCCCATCGAGCAGGCGCTGATCATTTCATCGGATCGGCTGACATCTTTCTTTAATTCCGAAAAAGCGCGTGTATTCGGGGCCGAGTTCGAGCTGGTGCATAATCTAGGAAATCTCTTCAACAGCAATACACCCGTGTTGCGCAATACCAGCATAGGACTGAATGCTGCTTATATCAGTACAGAGATCACCATCGACCCGGACAAGGTGAATGCCTCTTACCCTATTGCGCCAACCCATAAAAACCGGCCTATGTATGGCGCTTCGCCATACCTGGTAAACGCCGATATCACTTACCGGCAAAACTGGGGGACCAATGCTTATTCACAGGCAACCATCACTTATAACGTATATGGAAAAAGGCTCGTATTCGCAGGAACTTTCGGATCGGGTGATGTATACGAAATGCCGGCGGGCAGCCTGGATTTTGTATTGAACAATCAACTGAGCAGCAGGCTGAATCTTGACCTGACTGTAGGGAACATGCTGAATCCTGCTATCAGGCAACGCCAGTTCTTTGGTGAGGACGGCATTATTGTTAACCAATATATGCGTGGCAGCTCTGTTTCCCTGAGTTTGGGCTACCGATTTTTCTAAAATTTTATAATGAATCAAAACCTTAAAAACAAACAAATGAAACAATTTGCGAAGATTATCCCGGTGGCAGTGTGTGCCAGTGTTGTTATGTGGTCTTGTGGTAAAGACGACGAGAAGAACCCCACGCCCGTGGATCCGGATGCTGAGTATGTTTTACCTTCAGGAGAAGCTATAACCTCTGTGCTGTTTGAAGAAAAGAACCATGTAAAGCTGTCATCAGGAAACACGTACACCCTGAAAGGTGGCGTTCAATTAAAAGAAGGACAAAAAATCACTATCGAAGCAGGTGTTACTGTAAAATCAGATCCTGTTGAACCTACCACCGCCTATCTCCTGATCGGTCCGGGCGCCCAGATCAATGCGGTAGGTACAGCCGACAAGCCTATCGTATTCACTTCAGGAAAATCAACGCCTAAATTCCAGGATTGGGGCGGTATCATCCTTTGCGGTCGTGCTCCTGTAAACACCCCGGGGGGTACGGCCCCCTCTGAAATGGGAGTGAATGTAACCTACGGAGGTACCAATGCAGCGGACAATTCCGGTACATTAAAATATGTAAGGGTTGAATATACCGGCGCAAAGCAAAGCGATACCAAAGAGCATAACGGCTTCACCTTTGAAGGCGTAGGTAACGGAACCATTCTTGAATACCTGAGCAGTTATGAAGGCGGCGACGATGGATTTGAGTGGTTCGGCGGTACCGTGAATGCAAAATACCTGGTATGTGTAGGTGCTAAAGACGACCTGTACGACTGGACCTTCGGCTGGACAGGCAAAGCACAGTTTGTAGTGGGTATCCAGGGGGATGATGTAGGCGACCGCGGTATTGAAGCGGATGACAACGAAGATAATCACGGGGCAACACCCTACTCAAATCCTACTATTGTGAACCTGGTCCTGGTAGGCTCTACAGTAGCAAAAACCGGTGACGATCCAACCAATCCCGGCACAAATGCAACCAGGATGATCGAATTCAGAAGAGGTACCAAAGCAAACATTGTAAACTTTGTTGGTTACGGGTTTACAAACGGCGTAAGGGTATCCGATGACAGCACGATCGTTAACCTGCTGGATGGTTCCCTGTCGGTAAAAGATGCTTATATCAGCGCTCCTGATGGCAAGGTATTCCAATATAACCCAACTGCCGGCGGTAAATTTGTTGACGATGCAGGCAAATACAACGGCGGCAAGCCATGGGAGACAGAAGCAAGCATTCAAGCCACCACTACTAACACGGCCCCCGATGCTATCAGCGACAAATACAAGGGTAAAGTAGACGAAGCCAATGCTGTCGATCCTAAAACGCTTGACAGCTGGTTCTCGGACGGAAAATTCAAAGGGGCTGTTGATCCTGCTGCTGACTGGACTTCCGGCGGTTGGGCAAGATTCTAACGCATCTACAAAAATACATACACATAAAAAGGTCCGCAGTCGCGGACCTTTTTATTATTTCCGTTCTTTTCTGTGTTTTGGGGCCGGCGGGCATTTTGTGAAGATTCATTAGCAGCCAACCCAACTTGAAGTACCCCGTGTTGTTGATGGCGGAACTTACTACATAACAGCTATACTGTTATATGCCTCTACCCGGCGAAGGTTTGTAGCATTGGGACACAACCAACCCTGCTGCGATAATGCTACTTACAGGCTATCCATATCCACAATCAAACAACAACGGCTGATCATATCCTATATGGTAACCACAGATAGCCTGTATATGGCATTTTTCGTGTATTTTTAATATATAAACTTACCGGATGCAGCAAATAGAGGTCAATTCAGAGATCGGGAAGCTTAAACGGGTATTGGTTCATACACCGGACAGCGGGCTGGGCAAGGTGGTACCTTCCAAAGCCCAGGATTGGCTGTTTGAAGATATTGTTCACCTGGATACCATTCGTAAAGGCGAATACGACTATTACACCAAGCTGCTATTATACTTTCTTGATCCGGACAAAATAAAAGGTAAGCTGGCACAGGTAGATGCGCCGGAAAGTAACCGCAATTTTTACAAACCCGAGCATCCCGGTTTTTTTGCATCCGATAAAGTGGTAGAGCTGCAGAGCCTGCTGGCAGAGATACTGCAACAAAACGCCATAAAAGAAAAGCTGGTGGCCTCCGTATGCGCCGTGGAGAATTGCTCCTATTATCTTCAAAAGAAGCTGGCAACGCTGGAAGCGCAGACATTGGCTAAGGTCTTTATTACCGGGACCCTGCCGGACAAAACCATGCTCTTTCCACCTGTTCCCAACCTGATCTTTACCAGGGATATCGGTATCGTGATAAAAGATCACATCCTGCTCAACAAACCGGCCAAAAAAGCCCGCCTTCGCGAAGCGCTGCTTACCAAATACATTTTCTTTCATCACGAGCTGTTTGAAGCTGTTCAGGATAAGATCATAGAGCTGGCAGACACACACCGGCATTTTCTGATGCCTAAAGACGGAGATGAGCAAAAGGTAACGCTGGAGGGAGGAGATGTAATGGTAGTAAGCCCACATCACCTTTTGATCGGCATCAGTGAAAGAACCAGCAGGGAAGCAGCACACCAGGTGGTGAACCTGATGTTTGAGAAAAACCTAATGGAAAAAGTCAGCGTTGTCAGGATACCGAAGAAAAGGGATTTCATGCACATTGATACGGTATTCACCCAGGTAAAAAAGAATGTATGGGTGATGCTGGGAGCATTTTCCAGGAAATCGATCCGCCTGGAGAACGCCGACGCCGTGCAACGGATACTCACGGGTAAAAAGGACGACAACCTGCAGGTGATCCAGTTCCATAAAAATAATATCGGGCAACCTGTATATATGGATAACCTGGAAGACCTCCTGCAGGATATCAGCATCAACGATCTGCAGTGCAAGGAAAAAACCAGGTTTATATATTCGGGTAATAACCGCTTCCCATATGATGCCCGGGAGCAATGGACAGACTCCTGCAACCTGCTAGCATTGAAGGAGGGAGTTGTACTTGGATACGACCGGAACGATAAGACCATTGAGTCCTTCCGGAATAAAGGATTCAGGACAGCAGATGTAAAAGATACCATCCGGCAACTGGAGAACGGATCCCTTACGACAGATCAGATTACCGATACGCTTATACTCATGCCTTCCGCAGAGCTTTCACGGGCAAGAGGAGGATTTCATTGCATGAGCATGCCTTTGCTGCGGGACAACCTCTGACAATAGTTGACATATGCCAAGCCTCCCGGCGGCATTGCCATTCCTTACCCAACGGTTATGCTGATACAGCAATGCCTGTAAAACATGAATTTGCATGAAAAACAGTAAAAATACGGTCGGCTCCAATATTTTTCTTATTGATTTTACTCAATTTAAATTGGGGCGATTTAAAAAATATCAATCAGCAGGCACCCATTAAGTATCGTGCTTTTACGATGCTCCTTTCACTAACATATAGCAACCAAAAGGCAATTCAGCGCCGTCAGTTAATTGGAAACTCCTAGCCGAAATAAAGAATCCAATCAATGCGCCTGTTTTTACCCATATGCCCCTCAAAACGGGCTTGCGTATTTTTCCTATAGTCCGCGAGCAGCGCAGGATCCTGATTTTTCTCAACGCTATTTTTTTATTTAAAATTCCGTGTTTTCTTTGTGTCAGATCTGATATCAAAAACTATGATAAACGATCCGTCCAAATGAAAACCGTTTCTAATCCAAGTCCAAAAAATGAAACCTGAAATCCAATGCATCCTGAAAAACCAGCCGAATCCTTTGAAAACCGATCCAATGAACTATGAAATGTAAAACCAATTGTTCTGTGAAAATCCAAAATCCAATGCCTTATTGAAAAGCAAACAATCCGTCCTTTGAAATTAACCTGAAAAATCCAGATCCTGAAAAACAAAAGGTAATGTTATTCCGTCCAAAAAACATTACTATGCAACAGAAGATGAAACCCGGGCCCTTCGTCCTTTACAATCCCGAAAAAATTATTCATTTTCTGTTGCTTTTTTATTTCCCGGCCGCTTCATTTCTGTCCGTCTGATAAAGTACTGAATTATCTTTGCTGCGAATAAAACGAAGATGAAACAGGACACTTTTATATTTGATATGGATGGGCTTTTGATAGATTCTGAACCCCTGTGGGAAGAAGCAGGCTGTGAAGTATTGAAAGAATACGGTGTGGCGCTGACCAATGAGCAGTACCACAGCTCTACGGGTCTCAGAACGGAAGAATGGATCGGTTACTGGTTCAGGCATTTCAATATTTCGCAGGATTTTGCTCCTGCGGCTACAAAAGATATTATATACCGGGCAACACGTAAGATAGCAGAAAAAGGCAGCGCTATGCCCGGCGTTTACGATACCCTTCAGCTGCTACAGTCACGCGGCTTCACACTTGCTATTGCCACCTCCTCCCCACTAGGGATCATAGATGTAGTGATGAATAAGCTGAAGATTGCTTCTTTTTTCAAAACCTTTACATCGGCAGAACACCTGCCCTATGGTAAACCTAACCCGGCTGTTTATCTTCAATGTGCACAATCGCTGGGGAAAGATCCTTCTTCCTGCATTTGCTTTGAAGATTCCTTCAACGGGATGATCGCCGTAAAAGCAGCCCTGATGAAATGTATTGTTGTTCCTGCACCTGCATTTCAGCAGCAGCTCCGCTGGAATGCAGCAGACATCCAGTTATCCAGCCTGGAGGATTTTAATGAAAGTATCCTGGCCAACATCACCGGGCAGCATTGACATATCCGCTTTTACCGTCATCGCGCGTTGTCAATCAGGAGAGCCTTCGTATCTGGTCATGCAAAGCCCGCAAAAAGAGGCAAAGGGTCGCAAAGAAAAAGTATTCTGAAAAGGATAGCTGCATTCTTCGCTTGGCGGCTACTTCACGTAAAAAAGGAGCCGGTTATAGTTTATAGCCCTTACCGCAGCAGAACAGGTGATGACTTTCTCTTATGACATTATTAGAATAGGCTCTCGCAGATCAGCATCCCGGGAAAGTTGCGTGAAGACACGCAACCAGGCGACCCGTTACCTCTGCACGTGTCCTCACATGCAGCGCAATAGGAGAAGCTGAAATACTGGTGCCAAATTGGCGAATTTTTACGGATTATTTTCTAATGCTTAAATACGAAGGCGCCTGGAAAATCGTGCACAAAAGTTATAGTGGGAGAGGATTATCTAAAACAGAAAAAGAATAAAGCCACTTCTAGGTACAAATGTCCCATTGGCGCAGCACCCCAAAGTTGCGTGAGGACACGCAACCAGGCGACCCGTTACCTCTGCACGTGTCCTCACATGCAGCGCAATAGCAGAAGCTGAAATACTGGTGCCAAATTGGCAAATTTTTACGGATTATTTTCTAATGCTTAAATACGAAGGCGCCTGGAAAATCGTGCACAAAAGTTATAGTTAGAGAGAATTATCTAAAGCAGAAAAAGAATAAAGCCACTTCCAGGTACAAGCGTCCCATTGGCGAAGCACCCCAAAGTTGCGTGAGGACACGCAACGGGGCGATACTCGACGCTATCGACGCTATACGTAGTCTCTGACTACGTATCCTCTATGTTCTCCCGGGACTGCGTCCCGAAAATAACAAAACAATAAAAGACACCGGTCACCGAACGAAAAACTCATACCGGATTGCATAAAAAAATCCGCTCCTGCGTACAGAAGCGGATTTATATCATATCGGGAAAAGCTTATTCGGCTTTATCACCGGCTTCACCTTCTTCCAGCTTTTTCTTGAATTCGGCCAGAACACCCAGGTCACCCAAAGTAGTTTTTTCTACTTTAGACTGTATCTCTTTCACAGCTTTTTTGGTCTTAGCGGCTTCAGCTTTTCTCTCTTTATTCGCAGCCTCTTTTTCATCAGCTTTTGCCTGCTCCCAAATGCGTGCATGACTCAATACAATGCGCTTTTCGTTCCTGTCAAACTCAATTACAACAAACTGGTTGGTTTCATCTGCACCTACGCTTCCTCCATCTTCCTTGGCAAGGTGGCGGTTAGGTACAAAACCTTCCAATCCGTATGGCAGCAACACGATAGCCCCTTTGTCATCTTTCTTGATAACAGTAGCCTCGTGGATAGTGCCGATACCGAAAGTTTCCTGCAGTGAATTCCAGGGATCTTCTTCCAGTTGTTTGTGTCCCAGTTGCAGCTTGCGGTTTTCCTTGTCAATACCCAGGATCACCACATCTATATCGTTGCCTACTTTAGTGTATTCGCTCGGGTGATTGAAACGTTTCAGCCAGCTCAGATCACTGATGTGAATCATACCACCGATGCCGGGTTCCAGCTCAATGAATACCCCGTAAGGAGTGATATTTTTCACCAGACCTTTATGATGGCTGTCAACAGGGAATTTGTTTTCAATTTCATTCCAGGGATCAGGTGTCAGCTGCTTGATAGACAGGCTCATTTTACGTGAGTCTTTGTCCAGCGTCACGATCTTGGCTTCATGCTCATCACCCAGCTTGAAGAATTCTTTCGCGTTGATAGGTGTATTGGCCCATGTAATTTCACTTACGTGCACCAATCCTTCTACGCCCGGTAAAATTTCAAGAAATGCACCGTAGTCTTCGATATTTACTACTTTACCTTTTACTACTTTACCTTCTTCAATGGCTTCAGGTAAGGTATCCCAAGGATGCGGCGTCAATTGTTTCAGACCTAAGCTGATACGTTTTTTATCATCATCAAAGTCCAGTACCACCACATTCAGCTTCTGTTCCATCTTAAGCACTTCGCTCGGATGGTTGATACGTCCCCAACTGATATCTGTAATATACAGTAAGCCGTCCAGTCCACCCAGATCCAGGAATGCTCCGAAATCTGTAATGTTTTTGATAGTTCCCTCCAGCACCTGGCCTTTTTCCAGTTTGCTGATGATCTCGGCACGTTGGGCTTCAATATCGCTTTCGATCAATGCTTTGTGAGATACAACCGCATTCTTGATGGCTTCGTTGATCTTCACCACTTTGAACTCCATGGTTTTACCTACAAACTGATCGTAATCCGTTACCGGCTTCACATCAATCTGAGAGCCCGGTAGGAATGTTTCCATACCGAATACGTCCACGATCAGACCACCTTTGGTTTTGCTAGTAACGGTACCAGTCACCACTTCGCCTGTTTTGTGTATTTCCACGATACGCTCCCATGCACGTGTAATGCGTGCCTGCTTGCGGCTCAGGTGCAAATGTCCTTCCCTGTCTTCTTTTTCCACTACCATCACTTCCACTTTATCACCCACTTTCAGGCCGGGGATATCACGGAATTCGTTGGCAGATACCAATCCGTCGCTCTTGAAACCAATGTTGATGACAACATCTGTTTTTGTTAAGCCTACTACCGTTCCCTCCACCATTTCGTTGTCGGTAATGGTTTTGAAAGTACCCTCATATACCTGGTTGTACTTTTCTTTTTCAGCTTCACTATAACTGGATACATTGCGTTTATCGATGCTCCAATCGAAGTCATCATGCGCAGTTTCCGGTTCGGCCGGTACCTCCACAGGTGCATTTGTTACCGCTGTAGTTGCTGTAGAAGCAGCCTCCTGTGCATCAGCGTTTGAGTTAACAATTTGATTCTCTGACATAATAATACCCCAACGGTTTTAAATTGGGAGTGCAAAGGTAAGATTTTTTGACCGGAAAACAGCATAATATCCGGCAAAAACCCGATGCCGGTAAATAATGCAAAAGGGATTGGCTAAAACAGCAGTTTCATGTGCAAGGACAACGGCAAATTAATGAAAATCAATTAATTAAATTAGAAATGGTGTTTGCGCCGCTCCTACTCTGCCGCGGGCACAGCCGTCACTGCCCCGGCGCGTATCCCCGCGCGCCACTAGGTACAGATTGAATTTATCTGTGGAGGTTCCTTGCATGCCACGACTCAACTGTCTAATCGGATATTATAGTAACGGCTATGTGCCGCAGGGCGGAGATATTTACCGGAACCGGTCCCGGTAGTTTTTAGGATTTTCGTTTACAATTCTTTTGAAGGTGGTGGAGAAATAGGATGCAGTAGAAAATCCTGTTTTGGCGGCAATTTCGGCAATGGACAGGTCCTCGTTCTGCAGGTAGTGCCGGGCACGCTGAATACGCATGTGAAGGATATGGTCATTGATGCTGCTGTCGAGTACCAGCCTGGCCTTACGATATAGTTGTATCCTTGAAATGTGCATCTCCCGGCAGATATCTTCTATAGAAAAATTTTCGTTGGGAATATTCTGCTCTATAATGGAGCTCAGGTGCTTTAAAAATGACCGGTTATGCTTTTTATTCAATTCGCCGCCAATGCCTGCCGGTATTTCGGCAGAATAATGCTCCTTTAATTTATTGCGGTTTTCCAGCAGGCTGTTAATGGTGCCTCCCAGTATATCCACATTCAATGGTTTTGCCAGGTAAGCATCGGCATATGCGGTAAGCCCTTCCAGCCTGTTTGTTTCCGTTGCCCTGGCGGTCATTAATATGACCGGGATATGCCGGGTCCTGATATCATCTTTAACAGCTTTTGTCAGTGCGATCCCATCTTTGTGGGGCATCATGATATCACTTATCACTACATCGGGCATATCATCAAACACTTTTTTTATTCCTTCAGCGCCATCCCTTGCCGTAATAATATTGTATTCACCCGCCAGCGCATTGGACAAAAACTGGCGCAGGTCATCATGATCTTCTACAATAAGCAGTGTGCTTTTATCCCTGCTCTCTGCAGCAGGCACGGCTACATCCGGCGCCCCTCCCTGCTGTAGGGCCTGGGGAGTATAATAACTTTCTATCCATGCGCTTACCTGGCTGCTGTAGCTTTGCCTGCTATGGTTCAATTGTCCTTCGCTATAATGCGTGCTGCCCAACTTCAGGCATATCGTAAAAGTGGCCCCCTTGTCTTTTTCACTTTCCACGGATATGGTTCCCTGGTGGAGGTCTAAAAGTTCCCTGGAAAGCGCCAGCCCAAGCCCTGTTCCCTTGGTGCCGTACCCGGCCTGGTAAAACATTTCAAAAAGATGCCCCTGCTCGTCCTTACCAATACCGGATCCGGAATCCTGTATTTTAATAACAGCTATTTTAGCACGGGTATCCTTTTCTATGTTCACGTGTATAAAACCGTTATCGTCCGTAAACTTGAATGCATTGGAAAGGATATTAAAAAACACTTTTTCAATTTTCTCGGGATCTATCCATACCGGCAACCTGCTTTCTTTGGTAA
>CAKSVK010000111.1 GCA_934502905.1 uncultured Chitinophagaceae bacterium | reverse complement strand
GACTTACATCTATCGCAAGTGCAATCAGGTATAATTCTTCTGCCCGCAATTTTGCTGTTGGGTTCAAAGTTAACTCACTTAATCTGGGCTTACTTAACCCGGTCTTTCTAGCAACTTGTGATTTATTTACGGATTTAAGGATCAGGTATTCACCGAGCTTGGTCATTGAATTATTAATTATTTCTGAACGTTTTTACAGAAGTAAATTAAAAAAGTTCAGAAAATATTAATTAAAATATTTCTTTTTATCAGAAATACTTTAATTTAGTAAAGAATTTCTTTAAAAGATTAACTTTTTTATGAGACAATCATATTTAAATACAAGTTGAATATCACTATAAATATTTCAAGCGCATTTGCTTTATTCTCGTGTTAAAAACTACGACCTTTTATGACAACGGGATAATAAGGTAAATCGCTCACGTTTCCTTACTATATTTAAGGTTTAAGCGTGGGCGTTCTTATTTCGTTGTCGGGGTGTCGTAGCCCTTTAGCACGATAAGGACCAACCCACGCTTTTTTGCGTGGGGTAAACTATCTTTTTCTCACCTGTAAATGCCTCTCCTATGGCTGACACCTCGCACAATACAACCACTGTAAGAAAACGCTTCCGCAAGCCTCACCATTTGCTGCATGCCATACATGGAAAGCCTTCGCGTTGCCTCCCGCATATATTCGAAAACTTTCACCTGGAAGATTTCAGGGAGGAACTGGAGCAATGGCTACGCGTTGCGCTGTGCAACGATCAGGGCGCTTACGATGAAGGAACAGCGCGGGACGACCTGCAAGAATTTGTCCGCGAACTACACCGTTTAATAGAAGCGATATGCCTGCTTCATATGGCAACCTACCGGGATACCATACCGCTGGAAACCAGGAAGCTGCTGGATATAGCCAACCGCCCTTATTACCTGACGGTATCGGAACAGCGCGATCCCTTCCTGGTGATACAACAGTTCCGTGCAACTTTCCGGTACAGGTACGTGAAGATAGAATTGGCAGACCTGCTGGAAGCAGTGGTAACCTATGAAGGGGTACAACCCGTATGCAAAGCCACCCTGGTGGCATTTCACCAGCACCTGCATTGCCTCGCCAGGATGGCTTACAAACACAGGCTGCGGGGATAATCCTTGATTAGCATTAAGTTTTCGCTCCTTATAAACGTGTAGACTGCTTCTCCCGTTATAGTATCTCATTCCACTTACGTTATCCCGGATGCGGTATCGCAGTGACGAAAAAGAAAAATACCGTCTTTGCGAGCCGCAGCGCAGCAGCATACAGGTGATCGGTGTTCTATTTGCCTTATATAAATCCTGATCAGGAGGAGGTAGGAGAACGGAAGGTAGTAGATTCTCTTTCTATAACCTTTCCTTTGATGCTCACTGTCATTGGAATATAGTGGGGGTTTTTGATACGCCTTATGGCTAACTCAAGGCTGATATTGGCCATTTCCTCGCAAGGCTGAAGATAACTGGTAAGCGGATACTTTAGGTATTGGGCATACTTCATATTATCATATCCGCAAATCAGGCAATCGGAGGTAGGTTTGATATTGATCTTTTCCAACGAAGAAAGTAATACGGCAGCCGTAGAATCATTGGCACAAATAATACCTGTTTTGCCAGGCACTATTTTTATTGTTTTAATAAATTCTATATCTGCGGGATCGCCGCAATAGGTGTTATCCTCTGTAAATGGCAGCTGATGCCTTAATACAGCCTGCCGGACACCTAATAGCCGCACATCAACAGAATTGGCTGAATCGGGACGATAGAAATAGTGAATGGTTTCACAGCCGTTTTTTATAAGGAGGGTTGCCATTACATCTCCCGCTGATAAATTATCCAGCCAAATAATATCATAACCTCCAAGCTCGGGCTGCGCCTTTATACCCCGATCTATTAAAACTAATGGAATATGGGCGTGTATGATTTTTTTAAATATCCGCAGGTTTATTTCATCGGAATCAGGCAGACGTTCCAGCGGCGAAAAAAGAATGGCATCTACTCTTTGTAAGATATAATCGTCGCAAAAATGTTCGATCTGCGCTTTCCTGATCTCTGCGTTGCTGGCAGTTGCACCTTCCCACAGGCAATTCAAATGATTTTTTCTGGAGAATTTGAGGATCTGGTCATTGATAGTAGTAAATATCTCCGACTCCCCGGATCCTGGCAATAAAAGTCCGATGGTATATGTCGTTTGCTTATTTTCATGAATTACCTGCGACCCATATCCTCTTGTTTTTTTGATGTATCCTTTATCCTGTAGTTGATTATAGACTTTTGCGATCGTGGGCCGCGATACCGAATACTGCCTGGCAAGCGTGTCTTCCGATGGCAGTAAGGCTCCGCTTTTGTATACTCCGTTAACAATATCGTCCCTAAGGCTTTCAAAAATACCGAGTTGTTTTCTACGCAATGGAATGACGCTTTTGTAATTACGTTCAAAGATAGCCATTTATTGTTTTTTTCTACAAATGATAAGTAAATGTAAATATTATATTATACAGCTTAATATTTATTAATAAAAATATACTATATATAATAATTTGATTAAAATTGAAGTGTCGGTTTTAGATCCTGATATTCAATAAGATCATCTCTATAACATTAAAATATGCTTACATTATTGTAAATAAATTTTTAAAAATGTTTTAAATATGAATAATTATTGTTTACATTTATGACATAGTTAATTATCTTATTTTTTACAATCAAAATCTAACGGTATGCTTGTTCTTACATGTAAGAAGGTGGGAATTCTTAGCCTCATCCTTCTGCCTCTCACCATTTTACCTGGTCGGGCTTTTTGTCTGGAAGACAGCCCCCTCCGTTATCTTCAACAAACCGATGTTTTTGCCACCGGTAAGGTACTCGACGAAAACGGCCATCCCATTTCCGGTGTAACCGTTGCAGAAAAGGGAACGGGGCGTAGTACATTGACGGACGAAAGTGGCGCTTTCTCACTAAAAGTGCAGTCCGGTAATAGTGTTGTGCAATTCACTTTTGTCGGGCATAAGACTATTGAGATGAAAGCCTCCGCTTTGAATGGAGAGACCATTGCAATGGAAAAGGATAACCTGAATCTTGATGAAGTGGTGGTAACGGGTTATGTGTCGCAAAGAAAAGCTGATCTTACGGGAGCGGTTTCGGTGGTGAATATCGGTCAGATAGCCACAAATCCTACCGGTAGCTCTATGCGGGCACTTCAGGGCAAAGTCGCAGGCATGTCCGTTACTGCCAATGGGTCTCCTGACCCCAATGCAACCGTGAGGATCCGGGGCGAGGGTACTTTAAATAATAACAACCCACTCTATATTATTGATGGAACACCTACCACCCGGTCTATGGGAGAACTTGCCGTTATGGATATAGAATCCATACAGGTTTTGAAGGATGCCTCTTCCGCATCTATATACGGATCGCGGGCGGCGAATGGTGTTATCATCATTACCACACGCAAAGGCAAGAAAGGTACGGTGGTCAACTTCAACGCCTCTTACACTTCTGTGAGCAGCAGAAAGCCGCTCAAATTAATGAATACCGAACAGCGGGGTATTGCCCAATACTGGGCCATTAAGAACGACAATCCCGATGCCGACCCTAACCTGGTAGGTATCGGCAGATTGTATAGTTATGAAGATCACCAGGATGCTAATGGAAACTTTGTGTTGGATAGAGTTACCTGGAGGGAATACCTGGACCCTGCTACCCAAACAATGAAATCTGCTGATACAGACTGGCAGAAAGAGATAATGAGAAGGGGGCAGGTGCAACAATACAACTTAAGCCTTTCCAGCGGTGGTGAAAATAGTCATGTCTTCTTTGATCTGGACTATTATGGCAACCAGGGTACCATCAAAGGAAGTTTTTTTGACCGTTACAGCGCCAGGATCAACAGCGATTATTCCTTCCTGAACAAACGTATAAAAATCGGGGAAAATTTAAGCATCTCCAAATGGAGGAGAAGTACCAATATAGGAGACGGTAATATAGGGTCAACCAAATCGCTGATGTCTATCGTACCGGTGCATACGGTGGATGGAGTAGGTTGGGGAGGTCCCATCGGGGGCATGAGCGACCGGCATAACCCCGTGCGGCTTATTGAAGATAATTTACAAAACTACCAGGATGTAATGCGGCTGTTCGGTAATGTGTATGCCAATGTTCAGATCATGAAGGGGCTGACATTTCAGTCATCCTTCGGCCTGGATCTGACCGGCACCTGGCAAAGAACAATGGATCTTACCTATAGTTCCGGCTTTTTAAGTGAAAACAGAAGCAGGGTAACACAAACCTCCAATTTCCAGTTGAACTGGAATAACAGCAATGTACTTCGTTACGAATTTGACCTGGGGCGCAGCGGCTTTGATGTGATGGGGGGCCAGGAATCCATAGGGTTCCAGGGAAATAGTTTTTGGGCCAGCAGACGGGAATATGCATTGGAAACCCCTAACTATATGCAGCTGGACCGTGGAGAAACGGAGCGCGACAACGGTGGAAATGAAAGCAGGAATGCTATGAGCTCATGGTTTGGTAAGATAAACTACAATTTCGACAGCCGGTACCTGGCTTCCTTTACCCTGCGTAAAGATGCCTCTTCCGTATTTGGCGCCAATAACCGCTGGGCTACTTTTCCCGCATTTTCATTAGGATGGGTATTGAGTAACGAAAACTTTCTGAACGGATTAGCGCCAACGCTTTCGCATCTTAAATTGAGGTACGGCTGGGGGCAAAACGGAAACTCACAAATCGATAATTATGCTGCCTTCCAGATGTACGAATTTTTATACGATGTAAATACAGTTTGGGATTGGAACTGGGGAACTGCCTACGATTTTACGGGGCAGGGCGGGAACTTACCTTCGGGATTCAGAAGAACACAAAGAGGCAACCCTATCCTGAAATGGGAAACCACAGCTCAACATAATATCGGGGTAGATTTCGGCTTATTTAACTCTACATTAAGCGGCTCTTTCGATTATTACCAAAAGCACACCAGGGATATTTTGATGAAACCTGGTACGGTAGCTACCCTGGGCGAAGGCGCAGGTATGTGGTTGAATGGCGCCAATATCCGTAACCGGGGTTTTGAGCTAACACTTAACTATAGTGATAATATTGGCAATGTAAGCACCAATATCGGAGTAGTGTTAGCACACAACAAGCAAAAAATAGAAAAAGTACCGGAGGACGTGGTCAACAACTTTCCGGGGGATGGTAAAGATGATAACATTCTCGGTCGTTCCAGAAATTCTCTTTATGGATACATAGCCGACGGACTGTTTCAAAGCCAGGACGAAATAGACAATTCTCCCACGCAGGTAGGAGCTGCTCCGGGCAGGATCAGGTATAGAGACATCAACGGACCTGACGGAAAGCCGGATGGTAAAATTGACAATTTCGATCGTACGTGGATCGGAGTGCAGGATCCAAAACTGGAGTATGGATTTAATATAGGACTGGCCTGGAAAAACTTTGATTTCAATATATTCTTCAACGGAATTTTAGGAAAGGACCTGAATGTACAGTCCTGGAAAAGCTGGACCATATACGCATTAGGAACAGTGGGCGAAAACTACGATACAAGATTACTGGATGCATGGACGCCCACCAATACAGATTCCAAAATACCTGCTATCTCGGTAAACAACTACAACGAAGAGAATCGCTTTTCCACCTATTATGTTGAAAGCGGGTCCTATCTGAAGATCAGGAATGTGGAAATCGGCTACTCGTTTTCGCAGAAACTGATGAAGGCTGTGAAGACCAATCAATTCAGGGCTTACCTGAGAGGCGACAACGTACTGACACTCAGTAAAACATGGGGGAAAAACGCTTTTACGGGTCTTGACCCTGAAACACCCGGCACCAGCTATCCTTTGCCATTTGCAGTAACCGCAGGAATAAGATTAACTTTTTAAAACTATTGTATGAAACAATTGATATGCTCATGTGTAGCGCTCATTATATGCTTTGCAGCCTGCAATAAAAGGCTGGACCAAACCCCGATGGGCGTTATTTCAAGCGATGATTTAAATACGCCCAAAACCGTAGAGCAAATGATCAATGCTGCCTACTCTTTTACTGGTCAAAACCACTTTAATAAGCAAATGGGATTACCCTATGAAGAGGGATCAGTCCGTGCCGGGGAGGCTTATAAAGGCGGCTCCGGTACCAACGATAATGCTGAAAGAAATCTTTGGGAAACCTTTGTATTCATGCAGCCTACTACTACCGGTGATCTGGATAACTTATGGTGGGTGCATTATGTAGCTGTAGGCAGGGTACACGATGCTTTGCGCAGGGTTAAAAACCTGGAAGAGTCGGAGTTTCCTTTAAAAAATGAAAGAATAGCGGAGCTCCGTTTCCTGCGGGCCCATATATATTTCTACATGAAAGTTTCTTTCAAATCGTTCCCTTATATAGATGAAGATACACCGGATGAAGAGTACGATAAAATAAGTAATGATGTGCTCACAGATCAGGAGTTGTGGAATAAGTTAATAGAGGACCTGAGGTATGCTGCCGGTACTTTACCAACAACACAATCCGAAGTAGGTCGTCCAACACAATTTGCTGCAAAAGCCTATCTCGCCAAAGTCCTGCTTTTTGCCGCCTATGAGCAGGATGAGAACAATAACGTTACATCTATCAACCAGGAAAAGCTGGCGGAAGTTGCTACATTATGTAAAGAGGTGATGGATGGCTCCGGAAAAACATTGTTTGATGACTTTGGCAAAAACTTTCTGACGGCTTATGAAAACGGTTCCGAATCTATTTGGGCAATACAATATTCGGCCAATAATGACAATTCTCCTACCGGAAGATTAAATGCCTGGTTGATATACCCCGTTAACCCGGAATATGGCTGTTGCGGCTTTTTACAACCTTCTGACAACTTAATGAACCGGTACAAAACAGTCGGTGGTGTGCCGGATTTTGACCATTACAATTCAGGTGCTATGTTGACCAATAAAGCCGCTTTTGCAAGCCAGCCGTTAGATCCAAGATTAATGCATACAGTATGTGTTCCAGAAATGCCCTGGAAATACGACCCTGGTTTTATAATGGGAACCACCTGGGCAAGAACCCCCGAAGTATATGGCTACTCTATGAGCCAGAAGATGCTTGTGTTACCAACGGATCCGGGTTTTAGAAAAACAAATCCGTTTATGGGAAGCGGTTTGAACTGGGATGTCCTGCGGCTGGATGAAGTAATATTAATGAGAGCGGAAGCATTGATCCAGTTAGGTGGACAGGCTAATCTTGATGAGGCTCTTTTATTGATCAATCAGATCAGGAACAGGGCTGCAACCAGCACCGGTATGCTGAAGTTTGCGAATGGGACTCCTACAGGCAACTTTTCCGTTCAGCCGTACCGGCCGGGAGTGAATTGTCCGGCATGGAGCCAGGAATTTGCATTCAAGGCATTACGGTGGGAGCGTTTGCTGGAGTTCGCTACTGAAGGGAAAAGGTTTTTTGACCTGGTGAGATGGGGAATAGCAGCAGAAGAGATGAACACTTATTTCGAAACGGAAAAAGACCGGAGAAGCTACCTTAAAGATGCCTTCTTTACAAAGAACCGGGATGAATATTTCCCTATCCCGCAACAACAAATAAACTATGTAAAGGGATTGTATAAACAAAATCCCGGTTGGTAATGGGTGAGCAATGATCTGTCAGTACATTTAATGGATCATTTGTATGAAATTAATTTAGATTAGATGTTTTTGCCTGACATGTCATGTAACTGAACCAGTTTAAAATACGATTTCAGTTATCACGCAATTTAAAATCACTATTATGAAAAAAAATATTTTGCTGGTATGTATCCTCATTGCAGGATTACAAACAGCATTTGCACAATCTACTGCTGCAAGGGCTACATTACATACCCTCAGTCCATATTATACATTTACTGCGGCACAGGCGCCACAGGCCAGCCTCCATGCAAATCAACCGAAAGGAGAATTCAGCACGGAAAATACCAAACACGAAAGCTTTACTATCAGGTTGTCTGTAGATTTCAAATCGTTCAGCGGTGAAGAAAAATTACTGGAAATTCCGGGGCTTATGAGCATCAGGCTGCGCCAGGTCGACCCTGCTGACAGACACAGGCAAAATTATCCGGCAGCTTTAATGCCAGACGGGTCCCTTCCGGTATTGGAAGCCAGCCTGACATTACATTCGCCAGGAAATAACATATTTTCCCGTTCGCTGGAAATCGGACATCCCCTGGCAGCACTAAAAACCCCCTGGGGCAAACACGAGGTCGTTGTTCATTTTACAAGATCACAATGGACGCTCTACGTTGACAACGAACTGATGGATAACGACTTTGTAATCGGATATCCGCATTGGTCGCATCGACGTGGCTGGCAAATAAACCCCTCGGTGGTAAATGAGGCCGGTTTATACATTCCCGGCATGACTGTACAAAGAGACAGTCAGAGAAATATTGAAAAAATGCCGGACCTGCAATATTGGACGCCGCGTGGACATAATGCATGGGTAGGAGATCTGGCAACCATCTTTCACAATGGACGCTATCACGTATTTTATCTTTATGACCGCAGACACCATGCCAGTAAATTCGGGGTTGGCGGGCACTATTTCGAACACTTTTCCACTACGGATTTCATCACCTGGACAGAACATGAAGCAGCTACGCCCATAGAAGAACAATGGGAGAGTTTTGGTACAGGTGTGCCCTTTGTTTACAACGGTAAGCTCCATCTCTCTTACGGTTTGCATACATCACGCATCTACCCCGATTCATTAACAGTCTATCCGCTTATGGCAGCGTACTATGACAAACATAAAAAAACCGGGTATTTCACAGCCGACCCGGAAAAAGCCTACCCCTCCGGGGCTACCTATGCTGTAAGTGCTGACAACATTTCCGGTTTTTCGAAAAGCGGCGCCTTATTTCATTTCAGTGAGAATCCCAGTGTATTTACAACACCCGAAGGAAAGTTGAAAATGTATGCGAACTACAGAGCCAAAGGAACATGGGAATCAGAATCGCTGGACGGCGAATGGTATTCCACGGATCCCGGATTTCCGGATGGGGGAGACTGTACCTTCCCTTTTGCCTGGGGTAAATACGAATACATTGTAGGTGGCTTCGTAAACCTGTGGAGAAGACCTGTAGGTTCTGCCGGCGCCTGGACAAATCTGGCTGCAGAAGGAAAAGATTTTTATAATGGCGTAAATGTGCCATCGGTATCACCCATTGGTAAGGGACGTTATGTCATGGCAGGATGGATGCCCATAACAGGATGGGGCGGGCCGTTTCTAATGCATGAGCTGATCCAATACCCCGATGGAAGGATCGGCACAAAATGGATGAAAGAATTAATACCTGCTACAACCAATACCACACTGTTGACAAAGAAGCTGGAACAAAAAGCGGCTTTTCCTGTCGATAGTGAATCTTTTATCCTGAGCTTTGACGTGGTTCCCAAAAAGAAAAAAAACGGTAAGTTAGCAGTTGTATTTTCATCTGCAGCCGACAATTATGAAAAAGCATGTGAATGGCAGGTCAATACGGCTACCCTGATCGCTCAATATGCTGATGCTGTTGAAGGTGCCTACACTTCATCGCAAAAGTCGTTAAGACAGGGAGGTGCTCCCCATGCGGTAGGCAACTATGCTATCGAAAACCTGATTGGCGTTGAAAAGCCATTTCAGGTGAGGATATTGGCAAAAAGCAACCCGAAACTGGGCGGAACCATTTTAGATACAGAAATAGCGGGTCAAAACACAATGGTCACCTATCGCAACAAACTCCAAATTGAAAACATATCATTTAATATGACCGATGTAGAAATACGAAATATCAAAATAGAGAAAGTGGAAGAATAGTAATAGCTGATCTCAGGTTATCCGCCATCTAAACGAACTCAATTATTGCAAATGAAAATTTTGTCGCCTCCGGTAAACAGAGAGTATACTATAACCAAAACGCTGATCCGTGCTGCCATTGTCGCTTCGCTTGGAGGCTTGTTGTTTGGCTTTGATACAGCAGTTATTGCCGGTACTACTTCTTCCATTGCAACCTTATACCAGCTTTCAGACTGGTCAATGGGCTTTGTGGTATCCTCTGCCCTTATAGGAACGATCATTGGGACATTGATAGCATCCAGGCCGGGTGATATATGGGGCAGGCGACAAAGCTTGAAAGTACTGGGTATCCTATTTATAATATCAGCCCTGGGTTGTGCTTTTGCCTGGGACTACTGGTCACTGTGTGCTTTCAGGTTTGTTGGCGGGTTGGCTATAGGAGGCTCGTCGGTATTAGGACCAATGTATATCGCCGAAATATCACCAGCCAAACTCAGGGGACGCCTGGTGATCCTTTTCCAGTTCAATATATGCCTGGGTATATTACTTGCCTATTTATCTAACGCCATAATTGAAGAGCTGCATTTTGATACCCTTCATGTACAATGGCGGCTGATGTTGGGAATGGGCGTCTTACCCGCCGTAATATTTACGGTCATGCTGTATTCCATCCCCCGGAGCCCCCGTTGGCTGATATTGGTCAACAGGCCTGAGGAAGCCCGAAAGGTACTGGAGGAAATTGGCGAAGTAAACGTAGACAGGGAGATGGCGGAAATAACAGCTTCCTTAAAAGCCCGGGCTGGCCAGTCAAAAGAAAAACTTTTCCAGAAGAAATATTTTTATCCCATCTTCCTGGGAGTAGCGGTAGCGGCTTTTAACCAGTTTTCTTTTATCAACGGGTTTTTATACTATTTAAATGATACTTTAAATGAAATAGGCGCCAGGTTTGGGGGCAAGTTCCAACCGGTCATTATAGGGCTCGCTAATTTAATTGCAGTGACCGTCGCTTTATTTACGATTGATAGAATAGGGCGTAAAAAATTACTGTTGATTGGCTCGTGGGGTACTGCCATTCCCCTGGTTTTATGCGCCTACATAGCATGGAGCAGGAATTTAACCGAATTATTCCCATGGAGTATTGCAATATTTGTTTTATTCTTTTCTTACTCGCAGGGAGCTGTGATCTGGGTATATATCAGTGAAGTGTTTCCAAATAAAGTAAGAAGTAAGGGCTTGTCTCTCGGCAGCTTCACCCATTGGGCGTTGGCGGCTGTTGCGGCCCAGGTATACCCCGTAATAGTGGCTATTCCCAAAATCGGCTTGTCAATTCCTTTTCTTTTTGGCGCCTTTATGATGGTTGTACAATTTTTTGTTGTATGGTTCTTCTTCGTGGAAACAAAAGGCGTTCCGTTAGAACAATTGGAAAACAAACTGGGCGTTCGGAATAAAACAGACGCTATTCCCGATGCTTTTGACACCTGATAATAATGGGTAAAAACGAATCGCCTGACTGGCAAATACCACGGATAACAACTGCCTTGATTTTAAAAAGCAACTATGAATTTTATTGGCATTGATATTGGAACAACCTCAATTTGTGGAATCAATTATGACCTTTTCAAGCATACGGCAGACACCATATTTCTAAAAAATGAGGCAGGTATTGAACCCGGCAAACCATGGGAAAAGATACAGGACCCGGAATGGATCGTTACGGCTGTTTTGGGGATTGTAAAACAGTTTGAATCTACCACACAGAAAATACTGGGCATCGGGGTCACCGGCCAAATGCATGGTATTCTCTACCTGGATAAAGATGGGAACGCGGTAAGTCCTTTATATACCTGGCAGGATAATAGTGGCAACCAGATTTTTGACAACGGGGTTACCTATGCCAACTTTTTAGCTGAAAACTCCGGTCACAATTTATCAACGGGATACGGTTTGGTTACACATTTCTATCATCTGAAAAATAGCGTTGTCCCCCGTAATGCTGTTAAGCTTTGTACTATTATGGACTATGCGGT
>CAKSVK010000110.1 GCA_934502905.1 uncultured Chitinophagaceae bacterium | reverse complement strand
CTGTTGCTTGCCCAATGGCTGTCCGGTAGTAAAAAAGACAGCGGAAAGGCAATGGCGCTCCTGGAGCAGCTAAACATCGCGGGTCACGCCGCAAAAAAAACACCGGCGCTCAGCCAGGGGCAGCAACAAAGGGTCTCTATTGCCAGGGCCCTGGTCAATGAGCCGGGACTGGTACTGGCTGATGAACCTACTTCCAGTCTCGATGATGAACACTGCATGCAGGTAGCCAGCCTTTTACGGGAGCAGTCTGTTACACATAAAGCTGCATTGGTAATTGTAACCCACGACCAACGGTTAAAAAATATTTTTCACCAAAGTATTCAATTGCCATGATCCTGAAACTGGCCACCAGGAACCTGTTGCAAAAACCGCTTACTACATTGTTAAGCTGGGTTTTGCTGACGGTGAGTGTAGGAATTATTTCTATGCTGTTATTGTTGCAGGAACAATTAGAAAAGCAACTCACCGGCAATATACATGATGTGGATATGGTGATCGGCGCCAAAGGAAGTCCCCTGCAGCTGATCCTGTCTGCTATCTACCATATAGATGCACCCACCGGCAATATTACATATGCGGAAGCAGAAAAATGGATACATCATCCTTATGTGGAAAAGGCGATACCATTGGCCTATGGCGATTCGTATAAAGGTTATAGCATAGTGGGAACAACAGGGGATTACCTGGAAAAGTACGGTGCAAAAATCCAGTCAGGTAAATTGTATGAGAAAGATTTTGAAGTGGTAGCAGGCCACTCACTGGCAAAAAAACTTCACCTGCAGACAGGTAGCCGTTTTTACAGCACACATGGCGTGGATGGACATGGGGCAGTGCATAAAGACCACGCCTATACAATTACAGGTATACTGCAACCCTCCGGCACAGTGGCAGATAACCTTTTGATAGGGAATATCGAAAGTGTCTGGAAGATACATGAGCATCATCATCACGATGAAGAAGATGCAGAGGGGCATCACGAGCATAAAGCAACTGAGAATGCTGCTCATGATGAAGCGCACCATGATGACGATGATCATCCTGATAAAGAGCTGACCGCAGTGCTGTTGAAATTCCGCAATCCTATGGGAAACGTGCAGCTTCCCCGCATTATTAATGCGCAAACCAATATGATGGCGGCAGTGCCCGCTATTGAAATAAACCGCTTGTTTTCGCTCATGGGCATGGGTATAGATACATTACAATATGTGGGATGGGGGATCATGGGGCTCTCTGCATTGAGCATTTTTATATCCCTGTTCAATTCACTGAAAGAAAGGAAATATGAGCTGGCGCTGATGCGGACAATGGGGGCAGGACGTGCTGACCTTATAAAGCTGTATGGGAGAGTATGGTGCTGTGTATTGCAGGATTTATTGCCGGGATATTCTTGAGCAGGCTGGTCCTGTGGGCATTGTCAGGAAGCCTTGAAAGTAGTTACCACCTAGACATACAACCCTGGGTGTTGAAGATACCGGGTGATATGCAGCTATTGACCCTTACGCTACTGCTCGGCATGCTGGCAGCCGGCGTACCTGCAATAAAAGCATGGTTTATCAACATATCTAAAACGCTGGCACATGAATAAGATAAAACGGTACCTGCTGTGGGGAGGTTTGCTCGTGGGTGTTTCCTGCAGCGATTTTTCAAAAATATGCCGGCACGGATTCAATAATGCAAATGGCTTTGTGTTTGTTTCCGCAGTAAAGCATGCAGATGCTTCACTATTCCGTTATACGGCAGGCCGGAATGAGCCTGGAACTTCTCCGGAAATGCCGGTAGACATGCCCACGGAAATAGACTGGGAGATGCTGGCAGGCGTCACTTTTCGCAGGAAATTTAATAAAGATTACCAGATGGATTTTCTCTATCCGGTATTTGGTTTCAACGTGAAACGATTAAACAATAAGGAGCTGGTCATTGCCGGGTTTATGATACCACTTGACATAAAGGAAGGCTTATATGCCATATCGCGCAATCCTTACGCTGCCTGTTTTTTTTGCGGGCAGAGCGGCCCCGAATCTGTTGTTTCCCTGAAATTCAAAACAAAGCCGCGCCGCTTTAAAACAGACGAATACCTGACTGTAAAAGGAACGATGGAGCTCAATGACGCCGATGTGAACGATTTTATTTACATCTTCCGGGATGCAGAAGAAGTTAAGTAGACCTGTGGGATGGCTTATTACCTGGCAGGGTTACGGCGCATTTTTTGCTTTTACGGCAATAAAAAATATTCAGCGAATGTGCGCTGATAATGCATAAGGCGGATACAGGAATAAGGAGGTAAATATATTGTTCACCGGTAACCTGATTTGATAAAAGAAAACTGAAGCCTGCCCCAAACAAAAAAGCGGGCAACAGCTTATGATGATGTTGTTTATAACCATGATAAAGTGAGACTGTTCCGAAAAGAAAGGCCAAACCGATCATGCTCCATTCAATGCCTTTGTTTTCCAGGAGGTCAATTCCCCAAAAAGGAAGGCTGCTGATGAAGATCGGCAAAAGGGTACAATGAACAGCGCAGGCCACAGAAGTAAAGATGCCAAGACGGTCGTAATTAAGTCGTATTCTCAATGACATAAATAAATAATTAAAATGCAAAAATATAATTAATGAAACAATGTTGCAATAATAAATATCATAATCATGCAGATGGAGGCAGTTGCATATTTAAAACAGAAAGGCATATACATCACCCCGGCACGGCGCGCGTTGTTTCTTGCTTTTATACAGCATGAGGAAGCGCTCAGCCAACGGCAGTTATCTGCTATTTTAAATGGAGGCTTTGACAGGGTTACGCTGTATAGAACCCTGGAGCTGTTTCTCCAAAAAGGGATCATCCATGTGGTGCCGGGTATAAAGGGCAGGTTGCTTTATACCTTATCGATTAAAAACGTCAGGTATGCATCTCCTGACCATAAAAAGCACCTGCATTTTATTTGTACAGCATGCGGTAAAGCTACCTGCCTTGAATCTATTCCTGCGCCAGTTTTTCAATTGCCGGAAGGTTTTACCGGGATGGATACTGAAGTTGTTGTTCATGGTATTTGCTGCAGCTGCCAAAACACGACGAATAATGACCGTTCCGGGCTATAACATTGTAAAAATTTTTTTACATTATTGCAACTATGTTGCATAATTTGTTTTTTTTCTTTACATTGCAACTGAGTTGCATTAAAAATAAAAAAGTAAGTAATGAGCAGTGTAATACATACCGAAGGGCTTACAAAAAAGTATGGCGATAAAACAGCGTTGAACAGCCTTGATCTTACCATAGATAGGGGCGAAATATTTTGCCTGCTGGGACAAAATGGCGCAGGAAAAACCACCACCATTAATTTGTTGCTTGGTTTTATAAAGGCTTCATCTGGCGAGATCTATGTTAACGAAGAGAAAGTACAGAAAGCCAATAATATAACAAGTAAATACCTGTCTTATATACCTGAGATCGTTCAGCTATACGGTAATCTTACAGGATTGGAAAACCTCGGTTTTTTTAGCCAGCTATCTGGCTTTAAATATTCGGCCACCATGTTGGAAGGCTTTCTGAGCAGGGTAGGTCTTCAGCAGGAAGTATACAGTCAAAGGCTTTCCACTTATTCCAAAGGCATGCGACAGAAAGTAGGCATCGCCATTGCGCTTGCAAAAAATGCAGATGTGATCCTGATGGATGAACCTACATCAGGACTTGACCCCAAAGCCACAGCGGATTTTACTAAAATATGCAAAGAATTAGCCGCCGGAGGCAAAACAATCTTCATGGCCACGCATGATATTTTCAATGCAGTAAATGTGGGTACAAGGATCGGCATTATGAAGCAGGGTAGCCTGGTGCATACCATTTCTACAAAAGATATTACTGCAAATGAACTGCAAAAGCTCTACCTGGAAACCATCTGACCATTATTACACCATGTGATTGTAAAGAAATGCATAAATATTTTTCAATAATCATGCTGTTCATTTGTGCGTTACCGGTATTTGCACAGGTAAGGGATACCCGGTCTGCCGCAACGGACACGGCTGCGGCGAAACAGCTACAGGCAATTACCATAACAGCAGACCGGCTTGGACCTGTCAAACAACAACCGCTCTCCGTATCCGTCATTGACGTAAAGAAATTTCACACAAGAAGCATCAATGCTATTGATATATTAAGCACCGTGTCGGGTGTAAGGGTACGTCAGCAGGGAGGATTGGGCAGTAACTCCAACATTTCGCTCAACGGGATCGCGGGAAAGCAGGTGCGTTACTTCCTGGACGGCATTCCCCTCGAATTCATGGGCAGTGCGCTGGCTATGAACAATATCCCCTCCGTTATTATAGACCGGATGGAGGTATACAAAGGAGTAGTACCTGTTTCGCTGGGTGCAGATGCTTTGGGCGGAGCGGTACAGCTCGTCAGTCGCAGGGATTATCCCGATTACCTGGATGCTTCTTATCAATTCGGATCGTTTCATACGCATAAAGCCGGTGTGAATGGAAGACATACATGGAACAATAAATACTTCGTTTCGCTTTCATCTTTCTACAACTTTTCCAAGAACGATTACAAAATAGATGTGGAAATCCCGAACCAATACGGAAACCCCGTGCCGGCAAGAGTGAAACGGTTTCATGACGGGTTCAGCAGCTTCAGGGCCAATGCAGAAGCCGGTATTATCAATCAGCGCTGGGCCAATCTGTTTTCTGTAACATTCAACTCGGCATCTGTGCATAAGGATATACAGCATAACCTGATCATGACACAGCCTTACGGAGCGGCAACAACAAAAAGCAATCATAATTCCGTATATGTAAAATGGATGGCGGACTCTCTTTTAAAATATACACGGCTCAATTTCTTTGCAGGTTATAACAGTGAACGGTCGCGATTAACAGACAGTACACTGAACGCTTATACATGGGACGGTAAAATAGCCAACAGGAGAAGTTACGGAGGCGAGTTTTCTTCCATCCAGACAAACCTGGAGCTGCATACCCGTCAATTCTTAGCCAGGCTCAATGCCAGCTATTCAAAGGATAACATCAACTCCCTGAACCTGAATATCGTGTATGGATATTTTACCCGGAGCGGGAAAGATGACTATGCCGGAGATTATTATGGGGAGAACATTTACGAAAACGCCACTTCTTTAAAAAAGCTGACTGCAGGTTTGGGATATGAAAAGAAATTTCAAAAGCTGAAACTTACGGCTGTAAGTGCGGCAAAGCTCTACCTGTTCAATGCAGGCGGCTATTCCCTTGTAAACAACAATGTAATTCCAATCAGCCAGTCACGGAATCGGTCCGGATTTAGCGAGGCGTTGAAATGGCAGCCTGTTGTGCCGCTTGTTGTTAAGGTTTCCTATGAGTATGCCACAAGAATACCCGATGCCGAAGAGTTGTTTGGCGACTTTTCGCTCATCAAACAAAATGCAACGCTGAAACCAGAGACCAGTCATAATATTAACCTTGGAATCAGCTATAGCCAGCCGGTATGGAGCGGCGAACTGAATGCCTTTTACAGGCGAACTGATGATATCATTTACTTACAAATTGCGCAATACACCGCCCAGTACCAAAACCTGTTGAAATCAGCCATTGCAGGGCTGGAAACTTCCTTTGTTATAAGACCAGCCGGGGGATGGCAGGTTACTGTAAATGGTACTTACCAGGACATCAGGAATAAGACGGGCACTAAGTACGCTTCTTCTGCCGAATCTAAATATTATAACAACCGCCTGCCGAATATACCCTACCTGTTTGGCAACGCAGAGATCAACTGGCGCAGCAAGACCAATAAATCCGGCAATACATTACAGTGCTGGGCCAGCAGTTCTTATGTTCATGAGTTTTACCTGTATTGGGCTTCTGATGGTAACCGCGATCTAAAAGCAACTATCCCATCCCAATACCTGCAGCACATGGGCGCAAGCTATGTGGTAAGTAAAATCAACACTACTGTTACCGGCGAAATACACAACCTTTTTGATAAAAAAGCATTTGACAATTTCAGTGTACAGCGACCGGGAAGGTCGTTTCATGTCAAGCTTAATTTTTTAATCAGATAAAATAAATGAATACAAATGAAAAAAGCAGGCGTTTTTGTTTTAGCATTCGGTGCAATAATTTTGTTTACAAAATGTAGTAAAAAGGGAGAGGATACGCCTACGCCGGATGTTCCCAAAGAAGTGAACTATGCCTTTGCCGTGGTGGGTGGTGTAGCTCCAAGCCTTACCACCTATATTGCAGGCACTGCTGATCTCAATTTCACACATTTAAGTAATAACAACGCTACCGAACAGCCCAATTTTGCCTCTATGTGGCATTATAAAAAAGCTGTTTACCTTACTGCATCAGGCGCTCCGGCTTCCATGGTTAAATATGAATTTGATGATAAAGGTATTGCGGTGCAAAAGCAAAAACTCATTGTGCCGGGTGCAAATACCTTTTCTTCTATTGAGTTTATTAGTGATGATGTGGCCTATGCTTCGGTAGGTGGAGGACTGGCAAGGGTAGTGAAATTCAATCCTGTTACTATGCAGATCACAGGAGAGGTGAACCTGACCGGCATCTTAAAACCGGCAGCTGCTTCTACCTTTTACCTGGGGATGAAAGCCCGTGGCGGAAAACTTTTTTTGGGTGTTTATTACGGCGGTAATGCTGATTTGCTTTCCAAGGCATACATGGCTGTTATTGACCTTAACACCGATGCGGTAGAAAAGCTGATAGAAGATGACCGTACTGCCGGGGTATTCCAGAACGGCTCTTCAGCTAACGGAATAGAGGTGGATGAAGCAGGCGATATGTATGTTATGGGCATCGGTTCTCCCAGCAGGCCGAGCGGCATATTGCGCATCAAAAAAGATGCAACCGACTTTGACCCGGATTACTTTATGAACCTCGATGCTGTTACCGGAAAAAGCTGCAGAAACTTCAGGCTTTTTGGCAACGGGATGGCATTTGTAAACAGGGTAGTGGACGAATCAGATCCCTATGAATTGAACGGGGCTAATTATGAGTATTACCAGATTGACCTCACCGCAAAAGCATCAAAAGGAAAGGTAGGAAGCCTTCCTGTAATATGGGGCAGCTCTACCGGCATTATACGGAAATATACGGATGGCGAACTGCTGTTCTCCGTTTCATCCGCATCAGAAAATGCCATATACACTTATGCTATAGCCAATGGCAGCTTAACTAAAAAGTTCACCCTGGATGGTTCCCGCACAACCGGGTTCACTATGCTGAAACAATAGCTCTCTTCCAATCTAAAACAGGCGAGTATGCGGCCAATATTTATATACGAGTTAAAAAGGCTCCTCAATGATAAGAAGGCAATGATTTTTTGCTTATTGACCTGGCTGTTGCTTGGTGTGTCTTTTTACATAAACCATGTAAAAGTGAAACAGGCAAATGAGCAGGTATCGGCAGCCCTGATGCTGAAAAAGCAACAGTGGCTACAGCAGGATCCCAAACACCCGCACATGGCAGCGCATTTTGGACAATTTGTCTTTAAACCCGTAATATCGCTTAGCCAGATAGATCCCGGGGTAAATGACTATGCCGGTACGTATGTTTATCTGGAGCCACACAGGCAGAATGATTTTGTATTTACGGCGGCACAGGAGCAAAACGCATCCGTTCGCTTTGGCGCGCTGACCCCCGCCCTGATCCTTCAAATGTTGGTCCCGTTGCTTATTATTTTTATGAGCTTCGGCGCTATTGCCTTTGACCGGGAAAACGGTACACTGAAGTTGCTTGCCGCGCAGGGAGCAAAAATGTACTGGTTAATATTAGGAAAGTCGTTCGCCTATTTTGCTTTGGTATTTGCAGTTGTGCTTCCTTTATTCCTGGTCATGTTTCTATTCCCTTCAAATTTCCATAACGGGTTGCAGGATATATGTAGCAGAACGGCATTATTGTGCGTAGCCTATCTTATGTATTATTTTTTGTTATGTACGGTTGTGGTATGGATATCCGCTTTGGCCAACAGTGCAAAGTCTTCCCTGCTGGTTTCGCTGGCTTGCTGGGTTTGCTTCGTTATCATCATTCCTAAAGCTGTTGCCAATATAAGCGCTGACGCTTACCCGCTGATATCGAATGAAGCATTTCAATCTGCAATCAGTGAGGATATTAAAAAAGGAATAGACGGGCATAACCCCGACGAAAAAAGAAAAGAGGCGTTAATATCCGCCACCTTATCGAAATACAAGGTGGATTCTCTTTCACAATTACCTGTCAATATAGAAGGTATCATTATGCAGACTGCCGAGGAGTACAGCTCCAGGGTATATGACCTGCATTTTGAGCAGGTGCAGCAAACATTGCGCAACCAAAATAAGTGGAGTTCCTATTCGGCTATCATAAACCCCTACGATGCTATCCGTAATATTTCAATGGGATTGGCGCTTACGGATGTAAACAGCCACATTTATTTTCAGCGATCTGCCGAAGCCTACCGGAGAGCATATGTAAAGTTCCTGAACGATGATATGACCTACAATTCAAAGGCAGGTACTTTTTTTACATACAAACTGGATGAAAGCACTTATGCTAAAGTTCCTGTTTTTACATATTCGTATCCGTCGCTTACAGACACATTGAATGAAAACCGGATAGCACTTTTATCGCTTATGGCAGGTGCGTTTATCCTGTTGCTTATCATACGGACTACAGCATATAAAATCCCCGTCAGCTAATGATACAATTGATATTTAAATACGAGTGGAAGAATTTTTACCGCAACAAGCTACAGGTAGCCTTTTATATATTTCTTTTTTTTGCCGGCATATATGCGATAGGATATGGCTGCAGGGAAATAGAAAAGCAGAGGGAAACCATCGCTTTAATCGGGGAAAATGAAAAGGAACAATTCAACCTGATCACGGAAGCGCTGAAAGCTGATACTACCACCAAAGAAGGCAAAGCTGCTTATATGCGATCCGTGATGCCTGGTCCGGGACGCGTACAGCATAAGTACAATACCATTTTTTATCCTGCACCTTTTACAGCATTTTCTTTAGGGCAGAGAGACCTGTTCCCTTATTATCACAAGCTCAATTCACACAGCCTGTATATGCAGGTATTTAAGAATGAGATGATCAACCCGCAGAAGCTTCTTGCAGGAAATTTAGACCTGGCTTTTGTATTTATTTACCTGCTCCCTTTGTTCATCATAGCCATGAGCTACAGTCTCGTATCCGGTGAAAAAGAAATTGGAACTTACCCATTATTAAAAACCGGTACTGTTTCATTACGAAAATTATTTGCCTGCCGGATGTGCTTTCGTTTTCTCCTTACCACCATTCCTGTTGTTTTACTGACCTTTTTCGCTGCATGGATAAACAAGGCGCCATTGAATAGCGTATTGGTTGCATGGTTAGTTGTATCTGTGTTATATGTCGCCGTATGGTGTGCAACAGTATTTTTAATCGTTTCTTTTAATAAAGTTTCCGCTTTTAATGCAGTAGCTATGTTGGGAGTATGGTTGATCTTCCTGATCGTGGTTCCCGCCTTCCTGAATGCGGTTTCAGTCAATAAGTATCCCATCAATCAAACCCTTATCAGTGATGCCATACGCCGCGTGCAGTTGGATGAATCGGAACATGGACAGAAAGAAGTGTTTGAGCAATATTATGCGCTTCACCCCGAATATAGATCCTACCACATCGAATCGCCTTATAACCTGGCTAAGTTATATGCAATGGGGGGTGAAATGAAAGACCTGGAGAACAAACCCATGATTAAAAGCTATTTTGAACAGATTGCGCTAAGAGATCATTTTGTATCATCCTTTAATGTTGTTTCCCCTGCTATGCAGGCGCAGCAGTTGCTCAATTATATTTCCGGTTCGGACATACGGTACTACCTGGATTATAACAGGCAACTGGCGGCATTTCACCGGGAGATATACCTTTTTTATGCCGACCCTTTATATAAGAATAAAACACTGTCTGCAAGGGATTATGCCAACCGTCCGCAATTTTTGATGAAGACTGACATCGTATGGATTACTATATATACCGGTATGTTGACTTTAGGGGGATGGACCTTGATCCTGTGGGGGATCGCTTACTGGAAGATGAAAAAAATATAACAATACAGATAAAGACATTGCACCCGGGATTGCAATAGCAGAGGAGATGCCGAACACCTCTTGATAAAATAGTAGGCTTTCAATTTAAAATCTTAAAAAATGGAAAAACTATCAAAAGAAGAATTGATTAAACAAATTCTTCAAAACAGGGAAGACGTGTATTCCGCAGCCTGCGTAATGACACATTGCAGCTATTGTGGCCATTGTACAGCTTCACGATAACCGCTGCTACAAGATAATGAAGGGGGCTTCCCCTTCATTATTCTCTTTTGTAATAATAATAAGATGTTAATTATGGATAAACAACAATTACAATCAATTCTCTCTTATAAAAATGAGGACATTATCTCACGGTTTGTAGATCTGTTTTGCATTGATGAACCTGAAGCCGAAGATATTTTTAATGAAACAAAAAAATTCCTGTATGTATGCCAGGCGCCCGGCTTTTTCATTCCTGATGAGCTATTGATCATTGATGAAATGTGGCACAATTTCATCCTCTTTACCAAAGAATATCAAAAGTTCTGTAAAGAACATTTCGGTTTCTTTTTTCACCATTTACCGGCTTCAAAGCAGGAAAAAGAGAATCAGCAGCAATTGAATATTACTGCACCCGAAAAGATGAAAGCCGAATTTCATGAAAAACTGAATTTTGTTATGAGCCAGGTGTATGATCATCTTGGGGAGGACACACTCATTAAATGGTTTAAAGAATACCCGGTTAAGTATTCCAAAGCAAATATAACAGCATTAAGAAAGTGGTAAAATGAGCATATTCCCTAAAAGGTCTGTCAGAGGTGGAAATGTCACTATTCATTGGAACCTGAATACTGCTGCCATGTTTAGCAGGCACATCACTCCCCGAATTCGTATTATTATTAAAGATCCCATCGGCGGGGAATATATCTTGTGCGATGAACATATATTATGCCTGCCTGGCGTCAAAGAATCAGGCAACAATGTTAATACCACTTTGCCAGGCCCAAAATATCTGCGTAAAGAATTACCGTTGATGGTGTTGGCAAACTATTTGGCGGCAGAAAATGACAAGGAAATGTTTGTAGAGATTCTTACGAGAATAAGGGACGGCCGACATTTCTATTTTAACTATCCTGTTGAGCCGGATGCCCCATTGGGAAAATATCAACTAACATCGGAAATATTTATTGATGGAAAAATGATTCGCTCACGGACTGAAGCAGATGACTTCTTTTATATTGAAGCAATAGTTATATCGGTAATACATGCCGATGAAACAGCGTGTCGCTTCCATGTAATAAACAATTCACCGGAGCCAACGCCGGTCAGGATCATCACTTATGACGCCGATAAACCGCTTATGGCAGAAGCAATTGAAATTTGCATGATAGGCGGAGGGGAAACGGTTGAATTTGTAAAAGCAGGCAAATATCACTTTGTCAGCTACAACGAAGAAAGGATCATTGTTCCGGTCGTGAATTGTGAAAAGAAAAAAAGAACGATACGTAACCAGGAGTATTTGCAGTTGCCCGAAAAAAAAGAAAACGGTCATAAAAGTATAAATATTATTCACAGGCAGTCCGATGAAGCATACATACTACAGAATGATGAAAAATATATTTGGGAGCATGCTGATGGTTTGATGCTTGCTTCCGAGTTAAGAAAATACAACCCGGATGTTTATGCAGAAATGTTGAATGAAAAACTAATTGAAGAAATAAACTTCAGGTGTCCCTCCCGGAAAAACATATAAATAAAACGATGTTTTGTAAGAGCAGCCTGGCATTCATAATTGCATTTATGACAATAGGTTCACTATCACACACAATTCGGACATAATCCCGACAATGTAAAATTCATCTCCTGTACCTTATATTTCCTGGGCATTTTGAAAACAGGCTTTACCTCTTCAAGGCAGGTAACCGAGCCGCATTCCACACAGCTGAAATGTACGTGGTTGTGTTGATGCCGGGTTGTACAGTTGTGACAGACAGCGAACTTTAAATGCCCGTCCATATTAATGATCTTATGGACCAGGTTATCTT
>CAKSVK010000109.1 GCA_934502905.1 uncultured Chitinophagaceae bacterium | reverse complement strand
AAACCTAACCATTGCTGTATCATGTGCGACAGGAGCAGTATAGGGATTGTAATGACAAGGCTTATCCAAAAACGAGTGAGGAAATCACCTGTATGATGTCCCTCATGTTTATTAAAGTTTTCGTCAGCATGGCCATGTTGAGAATGCCCGGAATGCCCATGTTCTGATGTGTGTTCATGAGAAACTGACGCACCGCCAACGGGAACCAATGCCATGCCACAGAGCGGGCATTTGCCCGGTTCGTCTTTTAGCACCTGTGGGTGCATAGGACAAGTATATTTTTTCATAACAAGGGGTTTTAAAAGTTATGTTGCACTTAATTTTTTTGCCATCTCATGGGTCATTTCTTCGGCATAAGTACCATAGGCATCAACAAGTACGCCTTTATTCTTACTATCATTAGACGATATGGCATAAATTACGGCATTGTTATCAGGACTGCTGTCGAGGCTTTCAAACCTATGAGTTTCCGTAACCGTAAAATCCTCCGGTTTTAGTTTCAGGCTCCTTGACGTACAGTACAGACAGTCCGGCAACAGACTAAAGTCCATACTGTACCCACGTTGTCTTAGGTCTTTAAGCGCCTGCACCATGTCATTGTACTGTACCATAGCTTTCAGACCTGTTATTTAATGGTTTCGACCGTACTTCCGCAGGTGAGCATCTGTGAGCCGTAATATGGATTTTTAACCGCATTCTCTTTACTTAGCCAATTGGCTCCCTTACCTCCGTTGTACATAGGGCAGTGCTGGTAATAAATGGGGGTGTCCTGTTTAGAAACTTTGGCAAGTGTGTAGATGCTTTCCGAAAGTGCCGCAAAAGCACTTCTTTGTTTTGCAACATCTTTTGATTTTGAAATGCTTTCCGCATTGGCCGTCAAATCCTGCATCACTTTCATCCAAGCCGTATGTTCCTCTGCCGATAGCTTGTTCATATCGACTGCTTTAAGGGATGCAGCCAATTCAGCGGCTTTGGCAGATGCGGTCGCCGCATCGGTTTTTATCAAAGCGTCTTTCACTGAAAAGTAGTTGTCAAATACAGCTTTTAGCTGTGATTGGTTTTGAGCTGCATCTTTATTAGCTGCCATTTGGCTATGGTCGTGATTGCCATGTCCGGCATTCATGTCCATGCCAGCCTCTTTGTTTTTGGCAACCGTCTTCACGGGTCTATCATACTGGCAGCAACCAGCCAGTTTAGCATATACGTCATCCGGCGCACGGAACTTCTCACTGTCATAACCAGCCAAAGCAATACGTTTCAGGATTTCATCCTGATTTGTTTTGTCGCCGTCATAGGTGAGCGTAGCCATCTTGGTATCTTTGTTCCAGTCAACACTGGCTACCTTTTTTACGTTACCTGCTTTTTCGATGGTGGTTTTGCACATACCACAATTGCCGTAAATCTTTACGGTTTCTGTTTTCGCATTCTTGATTTGTGCGAAGCCGTTTATTGATGATAGTAACACGGCGATTACCATCACTATTTTTGATAATGATTTCATAATAATTACATTTTGAGAAACGGGGGATTGATAAACCCGTTTCTGTTTTAAATTTTAAGTAAATGATACAAATAGGGGATTTGCAAAAGCCGGAACAGCTTCTGACAGGACACACCTATGGCTATCAGGCCATAGTTTTAGCTTATTTTAGGCGGTAGCCAAATGGAGAAAAAGCCCGAAGAATAGTAGGCTTCTTTGAAACCGAATTTGTGCTTTTTAGCCGCTGCTAAGTGATTTTTTGCCTTTAATTCGATTACGGTTGGGACATTTAGGAAAGTGGTTGAAGCACCGCACCTGCAAGAGCTGTGTGAACAGCCGCCCCCGCATTTGTCACTTTTGCATTTTTTACAGGATTTGCCCTTGCAACCTTTTTTATGTTCTGATTTTTTGGATTTCTCCTTTGAGCAGGAAGACTGCTCGGTCTTTGTTGAATTTTTGGAACAGGCATAGCTCTGACTTGGCATCATAAAGAAAACCAAACAGAACAATGTCAAAATGCCTATATGTATTCTATAATTTTTCAACGCAACAAAGTTACAAATTAGATTGGTTTTTTATATCGTTTTACGTTTTTTTTTGCTATATGGACAAAAAAATGCCATATACGCAATAACCTATCGCCTTTTTTCAGAATTGATAAAATGCCCTTTTTCAGCAACCCAACCTCATAGAAAATTCGGTCGGAAAAAGGGCATTTCAAAAAGTTGTTGGCTTAGGCGTCCAAAGGTTCAATTTTGAAGCCTGCCTTTTGCACGGTCGATATTACTTCCTGCTCGGTAATGCCCTCGGACTTCACTGTAAGTACCTTGTCCTTGTTGGCAGTTTCCACTTCCCAATGGCAGATACCCTCTGCCTTGTCCAAGTGCGGTTTTACAGATGCGATACAACCTCCGCAATTGATGTTCGTCTTGAATTGAAATTGTTTATTTTCCATTGTTAATAAATTTTAGAGTTATCTGATAATGCAAATTTCCGTACTATTCAGTTCAGTATTGTTGTGTAATTTCTTGTTTGATTTGTGAGATTTACTGTTTTATTTCTTCCACTTCAACCGCAGGCTGTTACTGACCACGCTCACGCTGCTCAATGCCATTGCCGCACCCGCAATCATCGGGTTGAGCAGGAAGCCGTTAACAGGGTAAAGGATACCTGCCGCTACCGGAATGCCGATTACGTTGTAGATAAACGCCCAGAACAGGTTTTGCTTGATGGTGGCTACGGTCTGTTTGGACAAACGTATTGCCTGCGGTATTTTGGTCAGGTCGGATGAAATGATGGTCATCTTGGCTACGTCCATTGCGATGTCGCTGCCTTTGCCCATTGCGATACTTACATCGGCTGTTGCCAATGCGGTGCTGTCGTTGATACCATCGCCCACCATTGCCACTACCTTTCCTTTACTTTGCAGTTCTTTCACAAAGTCGGCTTTGTGCTGTGGCAAAACTTCGGCTTTGTAATGCTTGATGCCTGTCTGCTCCGCAATGGCTTTGGCGGTAGTTTCATTATCTCCGGTCAGCATATACAGGTCAATGCCCATTTCCTGCATTTCCCGGATAGCCTGCACCGATGTTTCCTTAATCTTATCGGAGATAGCGATTACAGCAAGAGCCTGCTTGCTGTTTGCAAACCAGATAACGGTTTTGGACTGTTTGCCCCATTCTTCGGCCTGGTCTTGTAATTCGCCGGCAATGGCAATGTTGTTTTCTGCCAATAGCTTTTTGTTGCCTACATAATAGGTTTCGTTGTCATGGTCTGCTTTTGCGCCTTTGCCCGTAATGCTGTCGAACATGGATAGAGAGGTGGTCGCTACATCGTCAAGATGCTTTACTACGGCTTCTGCCAATGGATGCTCAGATTGCTTTTCGATGCTCAAAAGGATTTCTTTTGCAGTGTCCTCATTGTTCAGCCATTTAATGCCCGTTACCTGTGGTCTTCCCTCGGTGATGGTTCCGGTTTTGTCCAAAACGATGGCATTTACTTTTTTGGCCAGTTCCAAACTTTCGGCATCCTTTATCAAAATGCCTTTCTCCGCACCTTTACCAACGCCTACCATAATAGCGGTGGGTGTCGCTAAGCCTAAAGCACAGGGGCAGGCAATGACCAATACCGTAACGGCTGCCAGCAGACCTTGAACAACCCCGTTTTCGCCTCCCAAAATCAACCATAGTGTAAATGTCAGGATGGCAATACCTATCACTGTGGGAACAAAGATGCCCGCAATCCTATCGACCAGTTTCTGTACGGGTGCTTTGCTTCCCTGTGCATCCTGCACCATTTTGATGATGTGGGCAAGCATGGTTTCTTTGCCCACTTTTACCACCCTGAACCGGAAGCTGCCTTTTTGGTTAATCGTTCCTGCAAATACTTTTTCTTTTTCTTTTTTCAATACAGGTACAGGCTCACCGCTTAACATGCTTTCGTCCACATACGAATTGCCCGATATGACCATACCGTCTACCGCAATCTTTTCACCGGGCTTTACGAGTATCACATCACTTGCGCTTACGTCTTCGATAGCGGTCTGCTTTTCCGTTCCGTCCGCCTGTACCACGATGACCGTTTTCGGCTGCAAGCCCATCAGTTTCTTAATGGCTGAAGAGGTGTTGCCTTTGGCTCTTTCTTCCAGCAGTTTCCCCAAGAGGATGAATGCGATAATAACGGCTGCCGCTTCAAAATATACGTGGGCGTGCAGTCCCCGTTGATGCCAAAAGTCGGCAAACAGCATATTGAAAACACTGAACAGGTAGGCAATACCTGTACTCAATGCCACCAGCGTATCCATATTGGCGGAACGGTGCTTTGCCTGCTTCCAAGCGTTCACAAAAAAATCCCTGCCCAACCATATTACAACGGGTGTGGAAAAGAGCCACATTATCGGGTCTGCATAGGGCATATCCATAAAGAACATTCCTATGATTACCACGGGCAGGGAAAGGATAATTGCCCAAATGGTCTTGTTTTTCAAGGTTCGGAATTTCTTTTCGTGGATGGCTTCGAGCGTTTCCTGCTGCTTGGTTTCGTCTTCAATCAATAGGTCGTAACCTACTCCCTGAACCGCTTTTTGCAGGGTGGAGGCATCGGTCATATTGGGCAGATATTCCACGGTAAGATTGCCCGTTGCAAAGTTCACGGAAGCATTAACTACTCCCGGTTGGTATTTCACAATGCTTTCGGCACTGCCCGCACAGGATGCACAGGTCATGCCCAATACCGGAAAAGCACTTTTAACCGTAGGAACTCCGTAACCTAAATCTTTAATTGCCTTAACAGCCTCGCCTACGGTTTCATTGCTATCTACTGTAATCGCTGCCCTTCGGTTGTTCAGCTCTACTTTATGGGTTTCTACGCCTTTTACCTGTGCCAATCCCTTTTCAACGATTAATGCACAGTGTTCGCTTTCTACATCCTCCAATGGAATGTATATATTTTCTCTGTTTGTCGCCATATTTGCCTGCTTTAATTTACAATACAAAATTGGCTATTATATTTATGGGTACTGTTGTGAAAGTTTGGATTTGATTTGTAAGATTTACTTACACTTTATCCAACGGTTTTCTTTTATCCTCTTTAATCTGTTTGAAATGGCTTGGTGTTAGCCCGGTAACTTTTTTAAACTGGTTACTCAAATATGCCACGCTCGAATAATTTAGGCGGTTCGCAATCTCACTTAATGACAACTCATCATACACCAACAATTCTTTGACTTTCTCCACCTTTTGGGCGATAAAGTATTTTTCAATGGTTGTACCCTCTACCTCTGAAAACAGATTGGACAGGTAATTGTAATCGTGATGCAATTTGTCACTCAATACATCGGAAAGGTTGGTTTTTACATCACTATCCTGATGGTGTACCAGGTCAATGATAATGTTCTTTATCTTTTCTATTATCCTGCCTTTTTTATCGTCAATTACTTCAAATCCTAATGGCTCTAAAGTTTTGGACAAATTCTCTTTTTCCAGAGATGTTATTTCTTTGGAAAGAATAACTTCGCCCAGTTTTATATTTTTAGCATCTAATCCCAGTTTTTCCAATTCGTTTTGTACCACCATAATGCAACGGTCGCAAACCATATTTTTAATAAAGATTGTATTCATATTTATTTACTGACTACGTTTAGTATTTAATACATAAGCAATAAACAAATTTACAATTTAAGTTGAACTACGCTTTGCTCATCGTTTAATTCATTTACAATGATTGATTATTTATGACAAATACTAATGATTAGAATTACTCTTGTTGTACCAAATGCTGCAAGTTCGGGTCGTTCTTGATACGCTCCATTTCGCTTTCAACAATATTCAGGATGTCTGATTTTATCTGCTTGTAATTGCTTTCAATTTCCTGCTTCATCTTATCCTCGCCCTCCTCATTCACAAAAGAAAGGATTTGCGGTATTTGCTGATAGGCTTTGCTTTCTGCCGCTACCTTTTCATTATCCACCACAATTTCAGCGTGAAATATTTTTTGCTCGATACGTTCATCAAAGTTATCCGAAACGGCTCCGACAAACATACCCTGTGTAAGCGTGGATATTTTGGAAGCCGGAATAAGGCTGTCTAACTGTGTGGAGATAGAGGTAGATTTATCATTGCGGTTAATCGTCATACTCTGACGTTTCTGCAATACTTTCCCGAAGCGTTCCGATAGGCTTTTTGCCGTTTCTCCAACCACCTGACCACTGAATATATTGCCAACGGTATTCTGAATTACCTTGCTTTCCTTATCGCCGTAATCCCTCGTCAACTGCGAAAAATCCTGAAAACCCAAACATACCGCAACCTTATTACTTCTCGCCGTTGCGATAAGATTGTCCAGTCCCCTGAAATAAATCGTGGGCAACTCATCTATGATAACCGAACTCTTTAGCTGTCCCTTTTTATTAATCAGTTTTACAATCCTTGAATTGTACAAACCCAACGCTGCTGAATAAATATTTTGACGGTCGGGGTTATTACCAACGCATAAAATCTTCGGCTCTTTCGGGTTGTTAATGTCAAGCGTAAAATCATCACCTGTCATTACCCAGTATAGTTGCGGGCTGATCATTCTTGATAGCGGAATTTTTGCCGATGCTATTTGTCCTTGCAACTGGTCTTGCGCTCCGCCTTGCCACGCATCCATAAAGGGCGACAAATAATTTTCCAAATCGGGGTATGATGTTAAAATCGTGAATACGTCCGAATACTTTTTATTGAGTAATTCAATAGCGTGTGGGAATGTACAATACTTGCCATCCTCATAGATTTTCAGATACCAAATAATAGCAGCCAATAAGATAATTGGGCTTTCCACGAAAAAATCCCCTTGCTTCTGTATCCACGACCTGTTAAGGTTCAGCATTATGGTATATGCGGCTTCGTAGGCATCTGAAATATCCGTCATAAAGTCGGGATTGAGCGGGTTGCAACGGTGGCTCTTTCGTGGGTCGTCGAAGTTTATCACGTAAAATTTCGGCTGTACCTTGTACTTATCCCTGTGCTTCAGCAAATGATTATAGGCAATGGTTGATAGGTCGTCAAACTTGAAATCGTAGATGTACATTGAGAAGCCTTTCTCAATCTGTTGCTTGATGTAATTGTTTACGATTGCATACGATTTTCCCGAACCCGGAGTACCCAATACGATGGATGCCCTGAATGGATTGACAATGTTTATCCAGCCGTTATTCCATTTCCCTTTGTAGTAAAATTTGGTGGGCAGGTTGACAGAATAATCATTCTCCATCAACTTTGTTTCCTGTTGGAAACTCTCATTTTCATTGTTGAAAACATCGTCCATTAAATTGTTGCGGAGCAGTCGGCTCATCCAAACACCTGCAACCATTAAAGCGATGTAGCCCAAACCTGTGGTAAGGATATACAGAAATGTAGCGGTATTTAGAGGTAGCTTTAATAGTGGGAAGTTCAGAAAGAACAGCACAAAACCAACGCCCAACGCCACGTAGATTTTAGTCCACGTTATCTTTTCATTTTTAACGCCCTTTGTTCCCAAACAGCTTAAAGCCAACAAAACCAAAGCAAAGGCTTTGGTATATAAGGTATGCGAAAACAGCCCTGCCGTTCGCTGAAAATTCCCTAATATTTTGTTGATTACTTCCAACGTCCAGCCACGTTCCAAAAAGAAACCGTAGCAAAACCAATAAAGGTGCATCAGTACCAATAAAATACTCACTGCCCTCATAAATGCCATAATCTTGGCAAGTCCTCTTAAATCGTCTTCTCCCTGCATTTTGATAAATTTTAAATGGTCGGGCGTGAATTTATGGGCTGTATAGTGTGGCTATAAGAATGTGGCACTCAATGGCGGTGCGTGGCGGTGTTTGGCTGAATTGTGTCGATTATATGCCTGTAATCGTATGGTATTTTGTAAATTTGTCCTTTTATTTTATCGGAAGACTTGCTTTCCAAGTCTTTTACAGCCGTATAACGAAATTGAAATGAACGAAATCAAGAAAGCTCCTATTGACAGGGTGGTTACACCTATCCAGAGATTTATCCAACAGGAAAAATCCGGCGGATTAATATTAGGTATCAGTGTAATTATTGCTTTATTTTTAGCCAATTCGCCCTGGTATCACGAATACCACCATTTTTTTGAACAGAAATTAGGTTTTCAGTTTAACGGAAGTACCTATCTGGAATACAGTTTCCACCATTGGATAAACGATGGGCTGATGGCAATTTTCTTTTTTGTGGTGGGATTGGAATTGAAGCGGGAAATTGTAGCCGGAGAACTATCCAACCCGAGAAAAGCGTTGCTCCCTATTGCCGCCGCAATAGGCGGAATGCTTGTGCCTGCCCTTATTTATTTCGGCTTAAACCCGACAGGCGAAGTGCAAAGCGGTTGGGGTATTCCTATGGCAACGGATATTGCCTTTGCTTTGGGTGTTCTGTATCTTTTGGGCAATCGTATACCTCTGGCGTTAAAAGTTTTTTTAACAGCATTGGCTATTGTTGATGATTTGGGAGCGGTATTGGTTATTGCTTTTTTCTACACTTCCGATATTTCGATGATGAATTTGGCTATCGGTTTGCTTTTTCTGTTAGCAATGTACATTGGCAACAAAATGGGTGTAAGGAGCATTTTATTCTATGCAATCTTGGGTATTGGCGGTGTTTGGACAGCGTTCCTATTGTCCGGTGTTCACGCAACCATAGCCTCTGTTCTTGCGGCATTTACCATACCTGCTGATGTGAAAATAAAGGAAGATGTTTTCATTGAAAGAATAAAAAAACATTTGGGAAGGTTTGCAAGTGCAGACCCCAATAATAAAGTCCCTACGTTGACCAATGAGCAACTTCACATTCTCGAAAATGTAAATACGGATACCAATCACGCTATTCCGCCATTGCAGAAGCTGGAACACGCAATGCACCCTTTTGTAACCTTTATTATCATTCCCATTTTTGCCTTAGCCAATGCAGGTGTTTCTGTATTGGATATTGATGTTGATGAGCTGTTCAGCACCAATGTAGCTACCGGTGTAGCGTTGGGTTTATTGCTGGGTAAAGTTATAGGCGTAGTAGGTTTCACTTGGCTTTGTGCAAAATTGAAGATAGCCCCATTTCCCGATGGTATGAATATGAAAAACCTTTTGGGATTAGGACTGCTGGCATCTATCGGGTTTACGATGTCCTTATTTGTAACCGAATTGGCATTCACACACGAAGAATACAAGGTACAGGCAAAGGTTGGTATTTTTATAGCCTCTCTTATTGGCGGTGTATTGGGTTATATGGTATTGAGCAAACAAAGTAAGAAAAACTAAAACCTGCTTATGCCGAACTATTTTGACAATCCCAAGAGTAAACTTGACCTATTCCGTCAGAAAATGTATATCATCATATATGGTGTGAATACTCCTGCTGGAAAGGCTTTTGACGTAGGCTTGCTCATAGCTATCTTGCTAAGCGTTTTTACCATAATGGCAGAAACGGTCGAAGGTATCGACCATACTTACCACAGGGAACTCATCGTTTTAGAATGGATTTTTACCATCATCTTTACGTTGGAATATGCGTTACGGATTTTTGTAAGTAAAAAACCGTTAAAATATATATTCAGCTTTTACGGTATCATTGATTTGCTTTCTATATTGCCAATGTTCCTTTCTGTCTTTATCAAGGGCAGTCATATTTTAAGTAGTTTCAGGATTTTAAGATTACTCCGACTGTTCAGGGTGCTCCGGTTGATTGAATTTGTGGAAGAGTCTGCAAGACTTAAAGTGGCACTGATGGCAAGCCGGGCAAAAATCTTAGTATTTCTCTATACGGTTTTAATTATTGCCGTTTTGATTGGCACATTGATGTATTATATCGAAGGTCCCGAAAACGGTTTTACAAGCATTCCTAAAAGCGTTTTTTATACTATTGTTACGCTGACCACCGTAGGCTATGGCGATATGGTGCCGACTACCGCTTTGGGGCAGTTTTTGTCAATGCTACTAATGATTACCGGTTATGGTATCATCGCTGTGCCTACCGGAATTGTAGGTGTAGAGATTGCAAAAGAAGTAAGAAAATCCATCGGCAAGGAAAAAGAACATAACAAATTGAACGGTATAGTGTGTGCTCATTGTAATAAAGAGGGTCATCGGGATGATGCCAAATATTGTTACAGTTGCGGGCATTATCTCAATTCCTAAACTTAACAATTCCTATGAGCAATAAAATATTTGACTTTATCAATCTTCATAACGGAGAGGAAGAAAAAAACAAAGTACTCGAAAACGTAACAGCCAACATCTCTTTTCGTGGCTCAAACCTGTGGATTTTGGCTTGTGCCATTATCATCGCCTCTATCGGGCTAAATGTAAACTCTACTGCCGTAATTATCGGAGCGATGTTAATCTCTCCTTTAATGGGACCGATTGTAGGTGCGGGTTTTGCGTTGGGGACTTACGACTTTGCCCTGCTTAGGAAGTCGATGAAAAACTTATTGATTTCTACGGTAGTGAGCTTGCTTGTTTCGGCATTTTATTTCTATTTAAGCCCTTTCAAAGATGTACAATCAGAACTATTGGCAAGAACTTCTCCCAATATTTACGATGTGCTGATTGCTTTTTTTGGTGGGTTGGTCGGTGTGATTGCCATTACAAGGGTAGAAAAAGGAAATCCAATTCCGGGCGTGGCTATTGCAACGGCATTGATGCCACCTTTGTGTACCGCAGGTTACGGATTGGCAACGTTTAATTTGTCCTATTTTGCAGGAGCGTTTTATCTATATACCATCAACTGCTTTTTCATTTGTATAGCCACGTTTTTTGTGGTCAAATATTTGAAATATCCCGCTACGAGCTTTAAAGGCAGGCTTTATGAAAGGAAAATCCGATTGGGCATAACCACATTGGTAATGATAATGATTGTTCCGAGCTTTTACTTGGCTTACAATCTTTTCAATGAGAAAAAGTTTACCAATACCGTTGAGGATTTCGTCAATACAGAGTTCAGCAGTAGAGGCTTTACCGTGATTTATAAAAAACTGAACTACAATGCCAGTCCCCGAACGGTGGATATCGCTTTCCTGAATAAAAAACTGAACAAAGATGAGATTGCGATGTACAACCGCCTGCTTGACGAAAAAGGCATTCACAATACCGTATTGAGTTTCAGGCAGGATGAAGAAGATATAAAAGCTGAAATACTCAACGAAATAAACAAGCAAAATACGGCTGTTTCCGAAAAGGATGTAACCATCAATAATCTACGGCAGGAGCTGGAGAAATACACGGTAAACGAGCCGGGAGTAGTAAAGGAACTTAATGTGCTGTTCCCCGAATTAAAGGACGTATCGCTCGGAAAGATTGAAAGATATGCCGGTACTGACAGTACAAAGGTGGAATGGCTGGTATTGTATCATCTGGAAAAAGGAGCTAAGGAAGCGGATAAAACAAAAATTAAAAATTGGTTGAACGAACGGCTTAAAGTTCAGAATATTCTGCTTTTGCAAGACACACAGGCAGAATAGCATCGCCAAATAGTGATAAGAGAAAGGAATACTACTGCTGACCTCTTTTGCGTTTCCGTTTCTTCTTCATACGATTGGCAAAGTCCTGTTCTTCGTAATCTTCGCCCTGTGCTTCGGGAATGAGCAAACCGCCCAATGCTTCAGCCAAACTGTCTGCGTGCTTGTCCGCAGATAAGAAGTCGAACAAATGGTGTGGTTCTTCCGAAGGAAGATCCGCATCATTTGATGTGGATATTTTTGGTGCTGGCTCAACAGGTTCTTTTATATCCGGTTTGATATTGTTGTTCCAATAATCATTAAAGATATTGGCAGAAAGCTCCTTTGCCAAACGTGAACCGTTCCATACCGTTTTGGAATTGTGGTCTATAAAGGTCATTCCGTATATACGACCTGCATCGTTCCTGCGAACGACTACGTTAATGCCCTGTTCCCCTAATTGCTTTTTAAATACCTGTTCGTTATTGGTCGTTTGCAAAGCAATGGTAACGGCTGATTGTAAGGTGTGTTTGGTCGGGGTGTCTTTCAGGGCTGCTTTGCATTTCGCAAAATGCAATTCCAAAGCCGGAAGCCCTGCATTCTTTCCGAAAAGCGAAGCCTTGAACGGATGTCCGGCTCTTTCTCCTTTCTCATCTAATGGAATGTACAATAAAC
>CAKSVK010000108.1 GCA_934502905.1 uncultured Chitinophagaceae bacterium | reverse complement strand
TAGAGGCTCTCGCAACAGGTAATCGTAAAAGTTATCTAAATTTTCTTCAAAAGGATGTTTTATATGGAACTTACTCATAAAATGTCTTCGTAAGATAAAATACTGTATCTATAAAAAACAGGATGCCGTTACTACAAAGCACATTTTCATCGTGCAGGTCTTCGAAGATAATACCCAGTTGCGGGTGGACATAATCGTTATTTCGGGTATTCAGAAAGCCGTTATATGCCATGAATTGCTTTACCACTGTCAGGTCTGTGGCTTCTGTTGTATGCACAAATCTCTGCTTTACCACCGCGTGTAAAACATCATTAATAATTTTTAAACCAATAAACTCGTAACAGGTAACGGGGAAGAAATAATTATGCAGCAAAAGGCTGTTGAAATAATCAAGCCAGTATTTATAAAATATACTATCGTTGGTTTTTAGTACATAGTAATCATCGTACCGGTATACTCTTTGTTCTGCACCGGCACTTATGAAAAAAGCTTCATCAATCTCCGGCTGATATAACAGGTCTTCAGTTTGTGCGAATGCAATCAGTTGTGCTGCTTCTTCACTTTTGAGGTACTGCTGCTCCTGAGCATAGAAGCCTGCTTCCGCATTTCGTCTAAGGAAAGCTTGGACTTTTTTGAGTTTGCTTTTTGAGCCAGGCGATTCATTTCCGAGAATGATATGTTGTAGTTCATTTTTGACATGTTCCATTCACATTTCGTTTCCAAAGATACAATTTCCCGGCTGTTTTTTAAACCCCGGCATTTCTATTACTACTAATGGCAGGGCACGCCTCCCAATTACTTATTAATCAACTTCTCCAGCCCAGCGCTTAATGCCCAGTAATTCGCGGAAGCGTTTTATGTTACGGCCTTCGTGTATTTTGCGGCCGGGTGTTGGAGTGTGCGTCAGGACAAATATAATTTTTTTGATACAATAAGTTGCACTTTTATCCGGCAATGTACCTGTAATTCACCTGTATTATGCAATAAAATAACAGCCAACCGGGTAGGTTACAGGTTATAGCCAAACAGTACTTTGCGTTATACAAAAACAAAATTGATGGAAGCGCAACAAACATTGCCGAAAGTAAGAAAACTAACCGTGCGCAACAAAGGGGTTCGCAGAACGGACATTAACCTTACACCTGGTTATATATTCCTACCTGTGATAGATGGTTGGAAGAAATGGGCTTCCGTGGCGGCATACTATAGATGTGACCTGCGAAAAGCACAAGCTGACGATCACTATTTCCCCAAAAGCAAAGATTTGAGGTATAACCGCGGTTTAATATTTGGAATTGCCATGACCCTTTCGCTTCTATAAATCAAATTATGGCAGACAAAACAAAAATCACCGGTTTATTATATAAGCAGTTACACTTTTGGGAAAATCCTTTACTCCACTACAAGCGTATAATCACACCGGTGTCTTATCGCATAATATTTTTTACCTTTATAAGTACCTTCCTTTTTGCTCATCTCATCCAGACGAATAAGATATATACCTTTTGAAGACAGGGGTAGGCCAGCAATACCCTTGCTTGTAACTATTATTTTTATATCATGATTATCCGGTAAAAACACCCGGAGTGGCGTGCCTGCCACTACCGGTTTTCCATCAATAAATGGCGCCACCCACGCGCTATCATTTTTTACGCTGGCTTCCAGGTACAGGTAAGAAGCGGGACTTTTTCCTTTCCTGCCATTACCAACAGCATAAGCAGCACACAGGTATTGTACCGGTTTTATATTTTGCTGGTTATCCTCCCGTTCTACCACCGGCAAGCTGTTATTGACAGCGAATACCTGGAAGCTGCCGTTTGCGAGAGGTACATAATATCCTGCCCAATGATCATACGCCTGTTTTAATGGGATGTTGTGTTGTTTTCCGCGGGGATCAATAATGAGCAGTTGATAATCCTTCATTTTGTCTAATGCCGTACCGTTGTTGATATACCTGTTCTTTTGCTCATCAACACCTCCGTATCGTATCTTGATGAAAAGCGTATCTCCCCTGTTACCGCTTCCGTGCAATTCGAGCCAGTAGCCATCGGCAAAACAAGTATGCTGCACCAAAGCAAACAAGAAGACAAGTAATAAATTCTTTTTCATTTTATTAAAATTTAAGCGCGATACTGCCGATGAATCTTGCCGGAGGCTGTGGTGTAAGCCTTACCGACCACATTTTTTCACTGGTAAGGTTATCTACCTTGAACCCGATACGGTATTTTGGTTGATCAAAGAAAACCGTAGCATCAAATGTTTTATATGCCGGAACGATGATCCTGGATGTTTGTGTATTGGTCTGGTAAGAAGCGCTTCCCATATTGCCACCAAAACCTGCACCCAGCCCTTTCAATGTTCCATCCGCTATCCTGTAGCTAAGCCAGAAGTTGAAAATTTTGGCAGGGCCTGACAGTGCGGGTCTCAGCCCGTTCACAGAAGCATCAGCCCTGGTATATTTGCTTTCATTATACGCATAGCCGGCTACTATATTGAAGCCGGGAAAAGGGTTGGCTGTAATATCCACTTCCACACCACGGCTCAACTGTGTACCATCCTGTATGGAGTAGTTGATATCATCAGGATCCGTACGCAGCACATTTTCCACCTGTATATCATAATAACTTACGGTGCCGGCCAATCGCCGGTCAAAGGCATCGGCCTTTATACCGAACTCCAACTGGTTGGCATGTTCTGGTTTAAATATTGTTCCATCTTTGGCATTGCCGCTCCTGTTGAAAAATCCGCTCATGTAATTACCAAAAACAGAAAGCTGATCATCTACTATCTCGTATGCCAGTCCGAATTTGTGCGAGAGAGAAGTTTGCGTAAACGGCCCCGTTTGTGTGCCACCGGTGCTCAACCCCCCGGTAATTTGCCCGGTAGCTACATTATATACGCCATTAAAATGATAATTATCCACGCGCAGGCTGGCCATTGCCACGAACCGTTTGGTAATGTTAAATACATCAGATATGTAGGCAGCATAGGTGTCATCGCTATTATGCTCCTTACGCGGTGTTGCGCTCATAGACAGCGAATCTATCAAAGCCCGGGTAATACGGTAAGAGGTAGAGGGGTTGATAAAATTAACAGTAGGCATATTGTTAACGTGCATCCTGTCAAGGTCACTGAAATTGTTATAGTAATCCACTCCCACCACCATCCTGTTGCGATGATCACCGATTTTAAAGTCGCCTATGAAATTCTGCTGAATATCAGTGGCAATAAAGGCGGTATAACCTGTGATCACCTGCGCACGGAGGGTAGAATCGGTACGGCCATTTAAAGCGCTGATGTACCCGTTAATGGTTGACCTCGCCCTGGATATAACGGTTTGTGATGTCCACTGATCTGATATTTTATAGTTTGCCTGGAGAAAATAATTGAACATCTGGGTCTGGTAGGTCAGGTCGTTGCTGAGAAAAGTTTTATTATAAGGGAACTGCATATCCACAATCGATTGTGTTTTATTGCTGCCGGTATAGGGGTTGAATCGTACAACGGAAGTACCCTTTGTTTGCCCGAACTCAATATCTACCAAAAGAGAAAGTCTGTCTGTAACCTGGTAAGAAAAGCTGGGCGCAAGACTGATATTGTTGGTAAATCCAAGATCCTGAAAGCTGCGTTCAAACGTAGTAGCTGCATTCAAACGGAACAAGGCTGTCCTGTCTGCATTAACAGGCGTATTGATATCAGCGGTAAAGCGGTTATAGTTCCAGCTACCACCTGAATAGGCAACCTCACCACCAAAGGCATTGTATGGTTTTTTGGTAACACGGTTGTATAATCCTCCATAGCTGCTGGAAATGCTGGTCCCGAACAAAGTAGTGGAAGGTCCTTTTATAACCTCCAACCGTTCAAGATTAATAGGATCGATCATAGAAAAAGCGGCGCCTGCCACACCATTCCTCGCATTCGGTTCTGTATCGAAGCCGCGTGAGCGGAATGTTACACGTCCCTGGTTGGCGATCATAGGTACACCCGCGCCAGGTACATTTTTGGAAATGCTTGCCAGGTCTACCGCCATCTGCTCTGCGATCAATGCCTTGGTCACGGTAGTGTATACCTGGGGATTTTCCAGGTTCTTAAGGGGAAGACGGGCCACGAAACCACTTTCTTTTCTTGAGAATTTATTTACATTTCCAAACACTGTGATCTCCTGCAGCGCATGGATATTTTCTTCCGTTAATTTAAAATCCACCAATGCATCCTGCTCTGCAATGACCTCTACCGGAATATCTTTTTGTTTGTAACCAATCATCTGTATGCGGATGGTATATCGTCCGGGCGCGATGTTGCCGAACCTGAAATTACCTTTTGTATCGGTAAGTGTTGTTTTCTTCAATTCAATTAAAGAGACGGAAACCATCTCAAGCGGTTCATTATCTACCGATGTAATGGTGCCTGACACGGATCCTGTACCGGATTGACCGAAACACACGATCTTCAAAAAAAATAATGAAATAAGCAGTAGTAATCTTTGTAACATATGCTAAACTATTAATGGAATGAATTATTCAATTGCAAGGTTCGTTCAATAAAAGACAATGGATTTATGAGATCGGAAATAAAAGATTGTGAGATAAGGAAAAAAAGAATCCTCCTGAATAAAAAACTTTAGAATTCCTTTAGAATTGAGGTGTTTTTTGCTTTACCTGATCTTAAATGCCAATCGTTGCTGTTGCCAAAAAGCAGGTAATCATTTGAATGAAAGCAAAACAAAATCCGGACCGGAAAAGAAATGAAATTAATATCATATCAGCACCATTGATTGCTATTTCTTTTCATAAAGGAGACGGCACTTTTTCAATTCATGACCCATACCGGAAAAATCTTCCTCTTGTGCTTATTATGGTCAGCAGGGGGACTGCCATCTCAGTCAAAACAAGTGCTCCTGTTCCGGTAGAAATACATTCGAACCGGTGCCAGCTTTTCTTTGAGCAAGGGTTAAGTCCAAAAATTTCATATAAAGGATCAGGGAAATGGGAATTTTTTAAAATAAGGATATCTCCTGTATTACTGGAAGAGCTGCCTCATAAGGTATGTCCCGTGTGGGACAGCTTTATGAAGAAGGTAGGGGAGAAGAGACCAGCCATTCTTACCGGTTCGCCTATATATTATAAAAATGCTCTCAAGGATACCGCTTATTCTCTTTTGCAGGCAAAGTTTGCCGAACCGAACGTCCGGGAAAAATATTTTAATATAAAAGTGCAGGAGATTTTGTTACATGTAATGCACGAGCTATTGTTGCCGACAGCAACCGATCCGGCGATCACCGGCAGGGAGCGTATGGTGGCCCTGAAAATAAAACAGATACTTGACAGGGCGCAGACAAGCAGGGATTTAACCATGCTGTCATTGGTAGACGCTTTGGGCATCAACGAAACAACATTAAAGCAATCCTTTAAGAAAGTGATGGGGTGCACCATTTACCGGTACTACCTGGATAAGAAAATGAATCTTGCCCGGCAATTATTGAAGAAGGGACAATCGGTTACAGATGTAGCGATTGCAGCAGGCTATAGTACTATAGGTCATTTTTCTTACCAGTTCAAAAAATATTTCGGTACGGCCCCAATTAATTTCAGGTCGGAACTGTAGTATATGTGACGATGCTGAAGCTGTTTTCGGCATCCTTACAGGAAGTGATGCTGAATTTTTCGGAAAAGTTATACCTCGTTCATGGAAATAATACAGCACCAATCCACCTTAATGCAGGCACCCGGGCATGGCAGGTAAACATTATCGCCAACAGGGTATAAAAAATAAGTTTTCCCTTTATGCCTGTAATTGCTTCATAACCTGGAATAAAGTAACGTTATATTTTTTCAAGATCTCCCATGCATTGTTTTTTGCGTATGCTTCACTGGCATCTTACAACTTCCGTATAATGTGATGTTCTGTTCCATGTATTGCAGTTTTTTAATCCCTGATAAGAATTTTGATCCAATTCTGAATTTTTGGTCTGCAAGCCGTCATATCTCTCATTAGGAAATGGTTTTTTCCCGATAACGAAAATAGGTAAGCGAAACCGCGGAATAGCTTTGCGAATGACCTGATGGAAAATGAACCGGGTAATACATATAGGCTGAATGAATATAAGTACAACCAGGTTAGACATCAGGATTTTACCCAGACCGTTAACACTTTCACAGGTATACCGCCAGTCCATTGATGGAAGTGGGCAGGTTGTCCGAATATCCGTATTCCGGACGTGTACAACCTTCCCTGTTGAAAGAACCAATTCAATGAATAATGAGACTAATGTTTTTTTTCACCTTCCTGTTATGTTGTGTTGACTATACTGTTTTGGCCCAGCAACAAGGTAATATTACCGGTAAAGTAACGCTGGGAGCGAGTGACCCGGCATCTGGTGTAACGGTTATTATAAAAAATAGGGCAGGGATCACTATAACGGATACAGACGGGAGTTTTACCATACGCGGCGTTCCCTACGGGAAATATATATTGGAATTCAGCAGTGTGGAAGCTGAATCTCATACGCTGGAGATCCTTGTAAACGCACCGGTATACAACATTAAAGTGCTGCTGAAAAAAGCGAAGACCACCGAGCTAGATGAGGTGGTGGTAAGACATAAAACACAAAAGCAGGAAATTACCGAGAAGGGTTTCGCCGTAAATGTTATTGAAACCAAAGAAGCCTCCCTGAGGAACATTCAGACCAATGAACTTTTGGACCGTACCGCCGGTGTGCGGATCAGGCAGGATGGTGGTTTGGGGTCGCATATTCATTATAATATAAATGGCATGACCGGGAACGCAGTGAAAATATTTATAGACGGCATACCTGCTGCTAACTACGGGCAGTCTTTTTCCCTGAACAGCATTCCTCCCGCCATGATAGAACGTATTGAGGTATATAAAGGTGTTGTACCCGGGTATTTATCAGATGACGCGTTGGGAGGCGCTATCAACGTTGTATTGAAGCAAAGCAAAAAAAATCACTTGAATGCCTCTTATTCATATGGCTCATTCAACACACACCAGTTCAATATGAACGGTGGTTTCAGCACGGAAAAAGGTTTTGTCTTTAATATTTCCGGCTTTTACAACTACAGCGACAACAACTATAAAGTATGGGGTGAGGAGATCACTTTCAGAAATCACCAGGGCGTGGTAACGCCCAACCAGGAGGCCAAACGTTTTCATGATGCATTCAGGTCATATGGAACCAAAGTTGAGATGGGTTGGAGCAGGGTGAAATGGGCAGACAGGTTCACCATCGGTGGTGTTTTCTCCGATGATTATAAGGAAGTGCAGAATGGCGTAACCATGCAAAGGACATTTGGCGATCGTCATTTCAGGCGCAATGCTGGTATCGCTACCGTCAACTACCTTAAAAAAGACCTGTTTACAGAAGGGTTGTCGCTGAAGGTCGATGCCAGCTTTTCCCGGCTCCGGACGCAGGTGATAGACAGTGCAGGCATTATGTACGACTGGAGGGGACCGATATTATATCCGGACGGCACGCCTGTAAGGTATTCCGGAGGAGCAGAGCTGGGAAACAGGAAAACTGCCGTCATTAATACGGATAAAACATTTATGGTACGTGCCAATCTCGGTTACCGGATCGACAGTGCCAACAGCGTATACATCAATTACCTGTTTAATAACTTCGGAAGAGGCACGTCGGATGCGTTCCTTCCTGCAGGCCTGCAGTTGTTGCAGGATACACGTGATCTGCAAAAGAGCATAGCGACTTTTACCTACGAGAACCTTTCTTTTGCCGGGAAGCTGAGAACAAATGTTTTTTACAAGTACTACCACCAGCAGGTTACAGCCAACCGACCTTATCAGGTAACGGCTAACCCCGCCACCTACGATGTCGCAAAAGAATATAAGACAGAAAAATACCACGGTTTCGGAGGAGCTTTGTCCTTTGCCTTGTCTTCCAAGGTCTATATTTTAGGTTCTGCAGAACGGGCAATCCGCTTCCCGAATGAGCGGGAAATATTCGGCAATCCCGCAGCCCTCGTAAACCCGGGAAATGTGCGTGCGGAAGAAAGCTTTAATGCCAACATCGGTATTAATCTCGGGAAATATACCTTCAACAGGCACAGCATACGGCTGAACACCTCCGTTTTTTACAGAGATACCAAAGGCATGATCAGGGAAGCCATCACACCCGGAAACAGCGGAACATCCTACTATGAAAATCTCGAAGATGTGTTGACCAAAGGGATAGATGCAGAGCTTATATATAATTATGCTGAAAAGCTCAATTTTACCTTTAATATATCAAAGTTCGACGTTCTTTTCAATACCGAGTATAACAAAGAAGGTGCACGGTATTTATATTACCGCCAGCAGATCAGGAATGAGCCTTCCTTCAAGTATAATGCCGGCGCAGTATATTTCTTCAACAACCTGTTCTTTAAAAACTCAAAAGCCTCTTTATATTACCATATCGGCTACGTGAAAGGATTCAGGCGAAACTGGTCAAATGTCGGGCTGACCAACCTGGACAATATTCCTACCCAGCTTTTTAACGATATAGGATTCATGTTCACACCCCCGGGGGGGAAGATCACGTTTAGTTTTGACGCAAAGGATATTTTCAACAGGCAGTTGTATGACAATTTCGGACTTCAAAAGCCCGGCAGGGCCTTCTTTGGAAAAATAACCCTTGCCATCATTTAAGCAGTAAACAATTAATAACCAAATAATATAAGAATGAGACCTTCAAATTTCAAGAACATTTTTGCAATAAGCGCTATTGCATTGCTAACCTTAGCTTCCTGTAAAAAAAATGATTCCAAAGAACCGGATCCTGAACCAAATGAATCGAAAGAATTTCAACTCGCCTTCGCCAGTGGTTCGGGTTCCATTTCGGGCTCGTATATGCAGGGCAAATCAGATGTCACCACCGGAACGATTTCTTTTGAAAATGCAGGTGCATTGATAAGCACAGGGCGTACCTCCCGCATTTTTCCGTCAGCCGATGGTAAGTTTGTTTACAGCCTTACCTATCAGCAGGGTACGGTAGATAAATGGGAATTCAAGGGAGGAAGTAATTATTCCAAAGTTTCTACCATTGACGCCTCCGTTCCTTTAGGCTCGGTGGGTATCCGTTTTTACAAGCTGAATGAAGAAGTTGGCTCATTGCACTACATCACCAGTGAAGCGCAATATGACGGCACTGATTACAAAGGTCACAAAATGACCGTTACGATAGGCTTCCTGGATTTTGCCACCATGCAGTTGAGACCCGGCTATAAATCGGATATTGACCTGCAACTTCCCGGCACATTGGGAGCAGAGGGTTATCATATTACACGTATAGATTGCCCCGTGCTGTCCGGTAATAAATTATATTATGGCGCCGCGGTCAGCAAGTTCAACCCCGAAACAGGCAGGAACCAGGAAACAGATAAGGCGCTAACGCTTGTGATCGACTATCCCGGTTTGGAGAATGCAACAACAATCGAAACCACACTGGCAGCCGGTTCCACCAATGGTTACCGTACCCCCACGCAGCAGGTGAACGAGGCCGGAGAGATCTATCAAATGGTTAGTGGTGGAGGAAAGACCAGCATTGTGAAGCTGATCAATGGCCAGTACCACGATACTTACAAATACAGCCTGGATGGATTATTGGGCAACCCGACTGCGAGTAACGGATTCTTCTATGCAGGGAACGGGATCGCTTACATACCATATGAAAAAAGACATTTGCCGCAAATACAGATCGGCGTTAACCCTGCAGGAGAGCCCTCTTATTCGTCGGCTTGGGGGGTGGCCCGCATGGACCTGATCAACAACACTGTAGTAGACCTGAATGTACCTGACGGATTGTGGCTAACGCAATGGCAGACTTCTGTTGTAAAAGATGGAAAATTCTATATTGCACTTTCGCCTGTTGGCGCTCCGGGACACATATACATATTTGATGTTAACTCTACCAGTCCGGATGCAACGCTGGGCGCAGCAACAGTGGCAGGGGCAGATCAATATTTTATTGGTATATATTAAGATATTCCCGTTTAGACCGCTTTAAAAATCAGCATTGCACCAACATAAAGTTGGTGCTTTTTTTTGTATAGCTGCAAATGACAGGGTCAGGTATGGCACTGTCCCGGGATCGTTCCTGCGGCAGTAGGCAAGGGTAATGCAGACTCCTGCATGTTGTTCAGCTCACCATAGGCTGTTGTTAACATATGCTGCAGGCGAAGCGTTTCTGCTTGCAAAAGAAGCAAAGAGACGCTCTTTGCGGGTATCTTCACTATAACGGAACCTGCTTCAGGGGTGTTCCACAGATCCTTCGAACACAGGACATCTTTGAGAAGGCTTATTAATTCGCTCAGTTCTTCGGCATTTATTTCTATAATCGTTCTCCTGAAGCCTATATGAAGAATATTGTGCCCGTCAAGGAGTATACAGTCGTCATATTCTTCGTCATAGTAGAGCTCTCTTATGGGCGTCTGCATTATCGTGATCTTTCGAATTGATTTAAATAATCATAAAGCTATTTTGTTATTATTTGGGTTGTACCCGGAATGGGAAATAATAATCGCATGGGCCAAAAATATGTCAGTGCGGTGATGATAAATTCAAAATTGAGAAAGAGAAAAAGATGATGCGCAGCACTTTAGAACTTCTTTAAAATACCTGCTTTACTTGCGGTTTTGCGAATGAAAGTGCTGATAATTGAAAATGACCCTGACATAATAAAAAGGCTGTGTGTTTTTTTATCCGGAAAGGGGTGTAATTGCGAAACAGTGACTTCATCCGTCCTGGCCGAAGCGAATCTTACTAATCACTACTATGATGCTATTATCCTGCATCTTACTTTCCTCGGGCGAAAAGAAATTCAGCTGTTGAAATTCCTGAAAGCTGCCAGGCTGGACAGGCGTACCGTACTGACATATGAAGGTCCGGGTGTATCACTCGCTCAGGTAAGCGCTTCGGGTTTTCAAAGCCTGCAAAAACCCTACGACCCGGAAGCACTTTTTGAAAGAATATCAGCTATAGACAATTATGAAAATGTTGAAGACGACCAGGTATTCTATTTTAATGAACTGGTAGTGGATGTGCCAGGCAGAAGCGTGCAGGTTAAAAACCGACAGGTTGAACTTACCCGGACTGAATTTGACCTGCTGCATTTTTTACTTCAGAACCAGGTACGGATCCTGGGCAGGACGGAACTGGCGCAGTACCTGTCAGGTGAAAAACGGGTGGCATCTTTAAGCACCGGTGTTCTGTATGCGCATGTAAAAAATTTAAAGAAAAAGCTAAGGGTTGCGGGATGCAGGAATTATATTAAAACGGTGTATGGAATTGGCTACCGGTTTGGAAGATACTCCCTGATATATGCAATTTTCGACTTCGTATTGTTGATGCTCTTTCCTGACTTAACCGCGGTAAATTACAGTTGCTCCAGGTGAAGACAGGTGCCTCTGTTTGTGCACAACAAGCAGCAGGATCAGGAAGAACTGCAGTGTTATACCTAATGATCATCTCCCGGAAATGCGACGGTGAAGATATGCTTCTCTTTTTTATAGGAATAGGTTATCTGCCAGTGATTCAGCAGGCAGATCTGGTATACGATTGAAAGTCCAAGACCTGTCGTCTGGATATTTTGAGGACTTTTCCTGAACCGCTGGAAGAGGAAATCTTCAGGGAAGTCTAATGGCGCTCCGGGGTTACTGATCTCAAGTGTACTGCCGGATAAAGAGATGTTGATCGCATCACCCGGCGTAGTATAGCGTATGGCATTTGATAACAGGTTAGACAGCATTACTTCTGTAAGAAAAAGATTTGCATGCACCTTCACGGGTTCTATATTTATAATAGCCGCGATCTCTTTCCCTGCTAACAATTCTTCGAGCAATTCCAATTGTTTCCTGAGTTGGATGTCAAGGGGAATTGCCACCTTATCAGAATACGCATTATTATCAAGCTTTGCCAGGAGCAAAAGGCTTTTATTCAATTTTTTCAGTCGTTCCACACCCGTTTTTGCCTGTACGATATGATCGGCCAGTTCTTCACTCACCTCCAGCTGGCTCATGCGGTCCAGCTTGGATTGAATAATGCCAAGCGGTGTTTGCATTTCATGCGAAGCGTTTTCCGTAAATTCCCTTAATGCTTTGTACTCTTTTTGACTTCTGTCTGCAAGGTCCTGCAACGACTTCTGC
>CAKSVK010000107.1 GCA_934502905.1 uncultured Chitinophagaceae bacterium | reverse complement strand
CAGCAACTCCCTGCTGAACGAAGTGGAGCTGACCCGGATATACGCTACCGCTTTTTCACGGTTAGGCATAAACGTAGAAATAAAGATCAATAACCGGAAAATACTGGCTGCCCTGGCAGAGCTGTGCGGCAGCCCGGAAAAGCTTACAGATATCACGGTGGCAATAGATAAGCTGGACAAAATAGGTGCTGAAAAAGTAGCTGCCGAACTGGAAACCCGCGGGCTTAACGGTGAACAGGTGAATACAATCCATCAGTTCCTTCAGATCAGCGGTGGCAATGCAGAAAAGCTGACCAGCCTGAGATCGTTGTTCGCCCATTCATCAACAGGAACAGCAGGCATTGCCGAACTGGAATACATCCTGGGCTACCTGCCTGCAGAACAAACCAATGTAGCGATTGACCTTACGCTGGCACGCGGGCTAAATTATTATACGGGAACTATTTTTGAAATAAAGGCCCTGGACGTACAAATGGGCAGTATCGGTGGTGGCGGCAGGTATGATGACCTTACCGGTCTGTTCGGCGTACCCCATATTCCCGGTGTGGGCATTTCGTTTGGTGTGGATCGAATATACGATGTACTGGAAGAGCTGGATCTGTTCCCGGAGACAGTATCGGAAGGAACAAAGGTTTTGTTTTTCAATCTCGGGGAAGCAGAAGCCCGGAAAGCATTTGAATGCATGCAACGGCTTCGTGACAGGGGTATTGCCTGCGAGATATATCCCGAGCAGTCCAAATTTGACAAACAATTCAGGTATGCGGAAAGAAAGCGTATTCCCTACGCAGTAATGATCGGTAGCCGGGAACTGGAACAAAATAACTGCAATATCAAAAACCTTTCAAAAGGGCTCCAGGAAGTGATAAGCCTCTCGGCATTAGATGCTTACGTATTTGAATAGCATTTGCATTTGTCATAATACTGTCAGTTTACCATTTGCGTAAACCGGTTTTCCCAATTTCGGTACCTCCGGGGTGGTCAGGCGTATTATTTTTGAATCCTGATTTCGGAATTAGTTCCGGTAGTTCTTTAGAAGTGGAAAAATCCTTAAAAATCGAAATCTTAGGGCCCTTCCGGTTTTTCTGTCATAACCGGTGACAGTTTTTACGGATCGCGCCCGGCAACCAACAGTCTCCCCTGCTCCACACAGCGAATTATTACATTCATTTTACAAATCCTCTCGCCGGCTTTACGTAATATTGCATCAATTTAAGAACATGGAATACGCATAAATGCTGCATTCCATGTATCATCATTCACTATCGACGTATAAAAATATCAAAGTATGAAACCCGTTACAGCCAATTACCTGAATGCAATAGTATTGATAGCCGCAGGCCTATATGGATATTTCCTGTTACCCCTGGGACCTGGTGAAAACAAATCCGTTACTGCATTGATACCTGCTTTCAGCGGTATTGTTTTCCTGCTCCTCGGCGCTATATGGGCCTCAAAGCCCAAGATCGCAGCGCACGTGGCAGCAGTGCTGGCGCTGGTGCTGATCATTATGTGTCTCAACCGTTTTATGAAAATAGAAGAATGGGGGCCTAAAAAATATGTATTCCTGATCTGTATCTTCAGCAATATAATTGCCCTTGTTATTTTTATCAGGAGCTTTGTACAGGCACGTGTCCTGAAAAAATAACTGCTATTATCGCTCGTTATAAAATTTTCAATTTTGCCGGGATTTCCCGGCAATTTTTATTTATATCATTCAGGTGATCCGCTGTTATTATGGTGCCCTGAGCTCAATGTCTGTTAATTTTTTAAGAGGTTATTAAAAGCAGATATCACTTTTTATACAAACAGAAGGTGTCTGCTGCTGATAGATCTCATTTTGGCGATATCCCCGCTCCCGGTTTCTTTAAAAAAGTTTTAACGAAATATGAACCTGCTCTTCAGGATGTCTACAGAATGCGGCAATAAGTTTACACCAGATTAAAATGTAAAACGCTTAAAATATTATTATATGAAATGGATGAAATATCTCGGGATCATGTTAATCCCCATAGCCATTGCGTCCTGCTCTACCAGCACTAAGATCACTTCTTCCTGGAAAGCACCCGTGGAAGATGTGGCCGGTAAGGAAGATAAAATTCTTGTGCTGGCAATGTTGCCGGATAAAGACCGGAATATGCGCGAAAGCATGGAGCAGGAGTTGACAAAATCCCTGCAGGCACAGGGTTACCAGGCTATCTCTGCCTTCGATGCTTTTGGTCCGCATGCTTTTAAAGGACAAAACGAACAGCAGGTAATGTCTGAACTAAAAGGACAAAATATTCAGCGGGTAATTACGGTTGCTATGCTGGATAAAGAAAAAGAAAGGAAATATACACCTGGCAGGGTAGACTATCTTCCCAGCATCGGATACAATCCTTTCTGGAGAAGATATGTTTATTATTATGACAGGGTCTACAACCCCGGTTATTATACCAGCAGCACCAACTATTTTGTGGAGAGCAACCTGTATGACGTAGGCAGCAACCGGTTGTTATACTCTGTACAATCTAAAACCTTCGACCCTGCTTCTATGGAAGACCTGGCGCGCACCTATAGCAAAGCGATAGTAAAAGATATGGAGAAGAATAAGATCATTTCGTAGTGTGGTTGTTTATGAATCCAGGCAGGTACCCTTTGGTACCTGCTTTTTTATGTCCTGTCCCACAGGTCACTGCAATATCGCCTTCATGATTGTACAGGATGCATGAATATTATAGCGGGGGAAGCAGTCGCAACTTGCGCCAATGTTCCCTCATTCCGTAGGGTCTGTTTGGTCCTCTCTGCGGTCGGGATCGTAAGGGGTTTTATTATCCGGGCAAAAACCGGCAACTTTGCGAAACAATAAACCATCCGTTATGAGCAAAAGAATCATTAATACTACGAATGCACCAGATCCCATAGGACCTTACAGCCAGGCAGTCATTGCCGGTAACCTGCTTTATATTTCCGGACAGGTACCCATTAATCCTGCCACCAATACTGTTGAAGCCACCAATGTTGCCGAAGAAGCGGAGCAGGTAATGAAAAACCTGCAGGCTGTTTTAACAGCGGCCGGTTATACATTTGATGAAGTTATAAAAACAACCATATTCCTGTCGGACATGTCATTGTTTACCGCAGTTAATGAAGTATATGGAAAATACTTTTCGGGGAATTATCCTGCCAGGGAGACTGTGGCTGTAAAGGGATTACCCAGGGGCGTAAACGTTGAGATCAGCATGATCGCTTCTAAATAATCACGATACAATGGTTAAGCATTACGGGAGCCGAACAGCAGGCTCCCTATACGAACCATATTACTGCCATGTGCTATAGCAATTTTATAATCGCCGCTCATTCCCATGGATAAAATGGAAAAGGCATGAGATAAAACATAATCGTCGTACAGGCTTTTCAGGTAACCAAATTCTTTTTCAACCTGGTGCAGGTCATCTGTAAAAGATGCCATTCCCATCAGTCCCTTTATAGCTATATGTTCCAGGCTTACCGATTGGGAAAGCGCCTCCTCCAGCTCCGCTTCATCAAAGCCGAATTTGGTTTCCTCCGTAGCAATATGCACCTGGAGCAAAACCGGTATGACCCTGTTATTCCTGGCGGCCTGTTTGTTTACCTCTTTCAGCAGCTTCCAACTGTCGATGCCATGGATCAGGTGCACAAAAGGGGCGATATATTTTACCTTATTGGATTGCAGGTGACCGATAAAATGCCATTGGATGTTACCGGGGAGAACAGGTTGCTTTTCTGTGAGCTCCTGTACATAATTTTCCCCGAAATCCCGCTGTCCATATGCATATAACGACGCGATGTCTTCAACGGGCTTTGTTTTTGAAACAGCTACCAGTGTTACCCCCTCTTTCTCCAGTTCACTGATCAGCTTGTCATACACGTTTCTATCTGCTACCATTTCTATACGGCTATTTTATTCCATTTAATATTTACAATATATCGCTCCAAAAGCCAGCACGTTATGAGGATCGCCGGCAAGATAGCATAAAACAATATAGGACGCCTGATCACCAGTATATGAAGTGATACCATCACCCCTACGATCAGCATCTGCAGCAATGCCAGCATAAACCTGCCTGCCTGTTGCCGGTTGCCCGGCTGTCGCGAAAAAGGCATGTATTGCCTGCCAATGCAGCCCAGGATAAGATAACACATGTAATCATTTGCCAGGCCAAATACAAAATCATCGGCAACCGATAATCCCCATTTGTACAAACATACAGTCAACATCACCAGGTAAACGGGAAAGAAGTATTTTACAAATAGTCCTAACCACGATCCGAGAATAACCTGCCCGGGTTTTTGAACCGGGGCGCTGTGGTAGGCCCAGGAAGCGGCAAAATTTTCACTGAAGGATATGAACAGCAACCCGTTCGCTACTATAAACATCGGCAGGTAAATAAACCACAGGAATTTGTCAGTTTCCGCCAGCCCGTTCCAGGATTGCCGGATATCCTGCCCTCCGTTAAATACAAAAATGAATACAAATACGAAAATATAGGCCAGCGATGGATAAAAATGCAGCTTGAATGACTTATCCCTGCCCGTTATCTTCCAGGTAAGTTCAAATCCCGCTTTTGTAAGCGGCACTTTGGTAAACACACCCGACAGCCGCTGAGACCAGGATATGCCGGAATGCCGGCGGACAGGTTTTACCGGGTCGCTGTGCTCGGATGCCAGGGATGATAGCTTTAAGGAGAAATTGGTCGCCAGGTAACGGGTAATATACCAGTACAACAAAAACGGTAGTCCCACTGCCAGCAGGCACATGATAAAATGCACTTTTGTGAATACCCGAAGATACACGGCTTCGAGGGTATAAGCCATCCATACGGGCGGCAGAAAGAAGGAATACCACCTGAGTTCAAAATGAGCGGTGACGCTCTCCAGGTCCATCAGCCGGAGCAATAACTGGTATCCTATGGCAAAAAACACCGTAATAACGATCTGGAACCAGGTTATAATGTCCTTCACTCTTTTTTCGGAGGTAAAACGAAGGACCAGCAGGTAGAAATAGTAAGTTAAGAACACTGCAAATATGACTGATAGCAAAACGGTAACCGCCGATGCCATTACCGTTAAAAGACCAAATCTGATCCAAATGCAGATCATTGGTATAAGGGACATAGCAATGGCAAACAGCAGAAGATACAGCATGATATGTACCTGCCTGGCCATAAAAAGTGTTTGCCCGCTTACCGGCTTGGAAAGGATGATCTGGTTATCGGTCGTATCCAGCACCACGCTGGAAAAGTCCGTAATAAGGATCATAGCCATCATAAAAATAACGTAGCTGTGAAATAAGGTCATGGAGAAGATGAAGGAAGGACCGGTATAGATGCCTATTGAAATAATGGCGCTGATCAGCACATATAACCCCAGCATGATCCGCAGGTGGTTGCTGTGCTCTGACTGGGCGCCCATTCTCCAGTTGAGGTACACCCGGCGTTTGTCCATGATCAGCTTCGTTTCCACGATCGTATGTAGCTGGGTTATATCTATTCCCTGTTTCCTGAACACGAAATCAAAAAGATGTACAAACTTCAGCAACCATTTCTCCATACCGTTATCAGCTTTTAAGCACATCTATAAACGCGCCGGCGGTGGTCTGATGTTGCTCGTCGTCGCCGGTCAGCGCGGTAAAAATATTCTCCAGGGAGCCCTTGTCTGCATTCGATTTCAGCGACTCAAAGGTGCCATCCGCAATCATTTCACCTTTATTGATGATGATAATGCGATCGCTTATTTTTTCCACTACATCCATTAAATGCGAAGAATAAAACAACGTTTTACCTGCCATCTTGAGCTTTGCAAGAATTTCCTTTACCAGGATGACGGCGTTGGCATCCAGTCCGCTTAACGGTTCATCCAGGAATATGATCTCCGGGTTATGCATCAGCCCCGAGATCAGTAATACTTTTTGGCGCATGCCTTTGCTGAAGCTGTTCATTCTCACATTCGCCTTATCCCCCAGTTCAAAGAGACGGAGCATCTCCCACGATCTTTTTTTGATCGTCTCTTCTTCCAGTCCGTAAAGCCTGCCGGTAAACGAAAGGTATTCCAATGGCGTCAGCACCTCATATAAAGGAGCATTTTCGGGTATATACCCGATACGGCGCTTTATTTCAAGCGGTTCTTTGCGAACATCCATGCCCAGCACATTCGCTTCTCCTTCAAATTCTTCAATAATTCCTGTGAGTATCTTAATGGTAGTGCTCTTTCCGGCCCCGTTTGGACCGATGTATCCAATGATCTGCGGCTCGTTGATGGTAAGATTGATCCCCTTAAGCACATAAGCGCCTCCATAGTTCTTTTTAAGGTTCTCAAGCTGCAGAATGTTCATAAGGAATATTGGCTGAAAATGAATAATACTGACCGGGCACTCCTGCAATATAAGCGCTAAAAGTTTAACGATCAATATTTCCCTGAAGTATCCGGGTAATAATTTATTTCAGGATACTCCTGCCAATAACAATACGCTGCACTTCACTGGTGCCTTCGTATATCTGGGTGATCTTTGCATCCCGCATCAGCCGTTCCACATGATATTCTTTTACGTAACCATATCCGCCATGGATCTGTACGGCTTCTGTAGTCACCCACATGGCTGTTTCCGATGCATACACCTTGGCCATGGAGCTGCTGAGATTATAGTCCCTTCCATTGTCTTTGTCCCACGCTGCTTTCAGGCAAAGCAGGCGCGCTGCCTCAATTCGGGTAGCCATATCCGCCAGTTTGAACTGGATGGCCTGGTGCTGCGCTATTTCCCTGCCAAACGCCTTTCTTTCTTTGGAATAGGCAACCGACAGTTCGTAGGCTCCCGAAGCAATACCCAGGGCCTGAGCAGCGATCCCTATCCTGCCGCCAGCCAGTGTTTTCATAGCAAAAGCGAATCCGAAACCCTCCTCGCCTATACGATTCACTTTCGGAACGACTACGTCCTGGAACATAATGCTGTGCGTATCGCTGCCGCGTATACCCATTTTGTTCTCTTTGGCGCCTACGGTAATGCCTTTGCTGTCTTTTTCTACAATAAAAACGTCGATCCCCTTACTTCCTTTGGCAATATCTGTTTGCGCCATCACCAGGTATACACTGGCAGAATTACCGTTGGTGATCCAGTTTTTAGTACCGTTCAGCACATAATGATCACCTCTATCTTCTGCAACTGTCCGTTGCGAAGTGGCGTCGCTGCCTGCTTCCGGCTCACTCAGCAGGAAAGCGCCGATGTAAAGTTTCCCATCCTTTTCTCCCCTCGCCAGGGGAGAGAGGTATTTTTGCTTCTGCTGATCATTACCGTACTTTTCAAGTCCCCAGCAAACCAGGCTGTTGTTCACGCTCATGGCTACACTCACGCTCGCATCTATTTTGCTTATTTCTTCCATGGCCAGCACATAGCTGACGGTATCCAACCCGCTGCCGCCATAGTCGGGAGAAGTCATCATGCCTAAAAATCCCAGGTCGGCCAATTGCAATACCTGCTCCTGCGGAAATAACTGCTTCTCATCTCTTTCTATCACGCCCGGCAGGCAAACATTACGGGCAAAATCCCGGGCGGCATCCCGGATCATTACCTGCTCTTCCGTTAACTGAAACTGCATGTCTTATCTGTTTTTTTCTTACAATAACAAATATATAGGAATTGGCAACTATATCCGGACTGTACGGGTGTATTTACCTTTGGGGTGAGCACTATTCTCATTGTGATAAAATCAGGGATAAACAAATGCCGTAATAAAAGTTCAGGTTTTCGTCCTGTACACGCGGATGCCAGCAACATTATAGAATAAGCTCTTGTAAATCAGCACCCTGGAAAAGTTGCTTGTCTTCGCGCAATTGGGCGACCTGTTGCTGCTGCACATGAGGATATGTGCAGCGGCAAGGGTCATTATTGGTATTTGGTATTTTAACACATCAATATTGTTTGCTCCCGTACGATATTGGAATTATATTCGTTAGATGAATGATACCGGCTGATTTTTATGGGTTTATCAATTCAAAATAAATGGTTATGGTGTGGTTACCTGCTGTTGTTGACCGCAGCAGTCTCTCCAGCTTTCGGCCAAACCCGGGGTTCCGTTTCAGCAGCAGGGGCATCTGTAAACATTAAAGACAGCCTGCTCAGACCGGTAATAGATACTTCGGATACAACCTTCATCCGGCGCAAGACAATGATCCATGCGGCAGCGCCCCATCACAATCTCTACCTGATCGATATTTCTAATTCCATGAAGGAAGAAAGCCGGCTGGACAGCCTGAAAACAGGATTGCATTACCTTATACACTTACAGCGGGAAACCGATAAAATGTCGGTGATCACTTTTAATGATACTGCAAAAGTGGTACTGAAGTTCCTGCCGGCAACAACGCGTGAAAAAATTACGGAGAGCATCGATACCCTGATCACCAAAGGCGGGACCAATGTGCAGGATGCATTGCTCGACGCTTACAAAATAGTAGACAGCACCAGGAGCCAGTACAACGGTAAAACCAAGCTGGTTTTGATCACTGACGGGCTTTTTGACCTTTCAAAAAAAATACGGAAAAAGATAGAGACCTATGATAACGCCGGCATACCGTTAAGCATTATCCTGATGGGTAGCTTGCATGATGTGGAAACCATCGAATTTCTCGAAAAGATCTGCGAAAAAGGGAAAGGACAGTTTTATTACATGCGCAAATACAACCTGTACGAAGTGCTGGCTACGGAAGCCAGCAATTAACGCTTCAGCCCCCTCCCAAATATTATTTAGCTTTGCAGCTTTTATCAGGTATTCGGCTCATGGCTCAGAACAAGACGTGTATTGTTATAGTAGGTTCCACCGCTTCGGGAAAAACGGCGCTGTCGTTGCAGCTGGCAGCGTATTTCAATACGGATATCATATCGGCGGATTCGCGGCAATGCTACCGCGAGCTCAATATCGGTGTTGCCAAGCCTTCTACCGCCGAGCTCAACCAGGTCAAGCATTATTTCATTAATTCGCATTCTGTTCAACAGGAAGTAAATGCCGGAACATTTGAAACCTATGCCCTCGAAGCAGCCCATAATATTTTTAAGACCAGGGATATCGCGGTGATAGCAGGGGGTACCGGGCTGTATGTAAAGGCCTTCTGCGAAGGAATGGACCCTATGCCGGATATTGATGAAAACATCCGCAACACGCTCCGGGAACAGTATGAGGCATATGGCATAGATTGGCTGCAGCAAATGGTGCAACAACAGGATCCGGTCTATTATGAAAAAGGGGAAACACAGAATCCCCAGCGGATGTTGCGGGCGCTGGAAGTAAAATTATCGGCCGGCAGCTCCATACTGGAATGGCAGATGCATACAAAAAAGGAACGTCCGTTCCGGATCATTAAGATCGGGGTTCAACTGGAAAGAACGGAAATATATGGTAATATCAATAAACGGGTAGATAACATGATGGATATGGGGTTGCTGGATGAAGTGAAAGAGCTGGGCATATACCGGAACCTGAATGCCTTGCAGACAGTAGGTTACACCGAGCTGTATACCTATCTGGATGGCAATATAACACTTGAAAAAGCAGTAGAGGAAATAAAAAAGAACACCCGCCATTATGCCAAGCGCCAGCTTACCTGGTTCAACCGGGATGAATCCATCCATTGGCACCACCCGGGAGATATCAGCGGCATAATTGATTATATCAATAACAATAAATAAGGAAATAACCGTTAATACAAAGCATTATAAATCGTTTCAATGGCAGATGTACTTCAGGAAATAAGCAGCTTTTTTGAGAATTGGTCCAAAGGAAAGAAGGCGGAAATTGTAACCCTCCGCCAAGCCGGCAGCAACCGGCAGTATTTTCGGGCAGTAACACCCGCTGCGTCCTATATCCTTACCTATAATCCCAATAACATTGTTGAGAACAATGCCTTCATTGAGTTTGCCAGGCATTTCTATAACAGGGACCTGCATGTGCCGGAAATACTGGATGTGGATGACAAAAAGGCCATGTATCTCCAGACAGATTTCGGGGATGTATCACTGTTTGACATCATCAAAAAAGAAGGTTATACGGAAAGAGTGATGCAGCTGTATAAAAAATCGTTCGACCAGTTGGCGCTGCTGCAGGTGAAAGGCGGGGAAGGACTGGATTATAACAACTGCATCGCCACAAAATCATTCGACAAGCAGGCTATCTACTCAGACCTGCTCTATTTCCTGTATTATTTTATCCGGGCGCTGGACCTTCCATACGATAAAAACCTGCTGCTGAACGACTTTGAGCTGCTGAGCAGCTACCTGATGCAGGAAGAAGCAAAATACTTCATGCACCGGGATTGCCAGAGCCGGAACGTAATGATAAAAGAGGAAGAAGTATACTTTATCGATTTCCAGGGCGGCATGCAGGGAGCGCTTCAATACGATGTGGCTTCCATGCTGTGGCAGGCACGCGCCGCACTTCCGCATGAATGGAAAGATGAACTGGTGAATTATTATTTCGAAGCGGTGAACAGGCTGCTGGGTAACAGGCTGAATAAAAAAGATTTCCTTGACAGCTATGACGGATTTGTGCTGATACGAATGCTGCAGACGCTGGGAGCATATGGTTTCAGGGGATTATTTGAGCAAAAGCCGCACTTCATTGCAAGTATCCCCTTCGCATTAAAGCAATTGCGCTGGTTCCTTGAAAATAAAAAGATACCTATTCGTTTGCCGGAGCTGCAACGAGCATTATGGCTGATAGTAGATGATAAGATAATATCCCGCTATGAAACCGTTAAAGCGGCTGCCGATACCCCGCTGGTGGTATATGTCAACAGCTTCTCCTACCGGAAAGGAATACCTGAAGATAAAAGTGGTAATGGCGGTGGATTTGTATTCGACTGCCGCGGCATATTGAACCCGGGAAGGATCGAGGCGTATAAAAAACAAACCGGGCGGGATAAGGAGGTGCAGGAATACCTGCTGCACAATACCGAAATGCCGGCTTTTTTGCAGCACATACAAGGTATAGTGGATATCGCTGTTACAGATTATATCAAGAGAGGATTTGAAAGCCTCTCCATTAATTTCGGCTGCACCGGGGGGCAGCACAGGAGTGTGTTTGCCGCAGACCGGCTGGCTGGTCACCTGAAGGAGAAGTTTGGCGTGAACGTAGTACTGCACCATATAGAGCAGGAGTCTAAAAACTGGGTAAACTAAAAACTGCAGTAGTTTTTAAACCATTAAAAGATGAAGAGAGCTTTCCAAGGAAATACACCAGACCGAAGGGACTGCAGCATCGCCTTTACCTATTAATTTGTCCACCTGACTCATTATAAGCTTCTTAATATAGGCGAACATCCCTGATCGGAGCCTATCTGCACTTACGGATACATGCCGGGGCAGCGGACCGCCCGGTCGCGTGTCCGCACGCGACCTTCCAAATGGCTTATTACAGTTGTTATGTGCCATTGGCACGAAGGAAGGGCTGCCTCACAACCTGCATGCTGGCATAAGCCTTGTAACCGGGCTACCGTGTACAGCCAGGCTTGTGACATTTATTCTTATCCGTGCAAATCTGTGAGAAGCCTATGGGCAACAGCCCTTAATTCAATTGCGGATCGATCGGGAAATTGGTCATCATGGAGTAATTGCTTCCCATCAGCATAAGCGAATCCTTCCAGATATCACCGGGCGTCTTATGAAAGACGATATTTCTTTTTGCGGGTGTGGTTATCCAGCTTTTGCTTTCCAGCTCATCGCTCAACTGGTTGGTTCCCCAGCCTGAATACCCCAGGTAAAAGCGGATATTGGTTATATCCAGCGCATTGCGTTTCAGGTAGTCCTTCAGCATTTCAAAGTCTCCCCCCCAGTAAATGTTATCCGCCACTTCTATGCCTCCCGGTATCTCCTGCGGGTAGGCATGTAAAAAGTGTAAGGTATCTCCCTGTACGGGACCGCCCACGAAAACAGGTATATCTGTCTTTTCCAGTTCCGGGACAAGCTCCCCCAGTGAAAGATTGAATTTTTTATTGAGCAGCAGCCCGAAGCTGCCTTCTTCATTATGCTCACACAACAGGACCACACTTCTCATGAAGTTTGGATCTTTTAAAAAGGGCTCCGCAATTAGCAAAGTGCCCGATGATATTTTCCCCATGGTTCTAAGATAAAATAGAAATCTTGTTGAACCATATAATATCTGTGAATTTTGTATAATTGCTACATAAAACCTTATCCCATCAGAATAACCTATTTAAAACTTCGTTAAATGCCCACTGCAAGGGAATTGCATCATTAATATACAAGTAATTTTACAGGCGGATGAAGAAAGTCTACTTACTCATTATTTTACTGATTTCAATGTCGCTGGTAGGTATCATCATTATGCAGATATCGGCTATCAGGAACGCATTGAAGCTTAAAAATGAGGAGCTTGAGCAATATATCCAGCTTGCCGTTGCAGAAGCAGGAACTGAAATTGCACGACCAAGGGAATCTATTTCTATTTTCGGCTCCCGGAAAACGATACCGCTGTGGCCTTCCGATCAGTTTTTGCAAAATTCCAGGACCACTGTAGATCAACGGTATACACCCGCACAGGTATATGATAAGCTGAGA
>CAKSVK010000106.1 GCA_934502905.1 uncultured Chitinophagaceae bacterium | reverse complement strand
CTTTAATAGACTACTCTTTTGAAGTCTGTTACCTATTCGGAGATGTGTTTTTATCGGATGATAAAAAGGCATGCGCCTTAGTAACATATCCCGACAAAAAAAAGACTACCCTCAAATCCATATTGTTGGACGTGAAACTGATCCTTTCAAGTGTTGGCTTAAAGAATATCAAAAAAACTCTTGCAAGGGAAGCCATGATCAACAAAATACAGCCAAAGGAGCTAAAATATTATTTGTGGTTTATAGGTGTTGACCCTGAATACCAGAATGAAGGAATTGGAAGTAATCTTTTGAATGATATTATTAAGGATAGCGAACATAAGGATAGGCCAATTTATCTGGAAACCTCAACACTGAAAAATTTGCCCTGGTACAAGAAGTTCGACTTTGATATATACCATGAACTTGATCTAAGCTACAAATTGTTTTTCCTAAAGCGAACGGTGAGTAAATAATAGCGACCAATGTTAGTCTTTGGCACACAAATGCACATCGTCACATTTATTTTTGTGAGCATAGAAATAGTTATCTTTTTCTACCTGGTGATCTATAAATTAGCCAGACCAGATGACAGAATAACTTTTCTAAACATTATCCTAATCTTCCTGCTGATAACTTATAACGTTACCGGTGGCTTATTACCTGATCCCAATTTACGCGGTTCATTCTTTATACAAAATGTTATTGCCTACGCTACAGGATTTATCACGCCGTGCTATTTTCCATATTACGTTTACAAAGCTTTTGGTTTGGAGAAGATGAAGTTTCATGCATACAAAGGCGTGTATTTATTTTTGATTATTCCATATATCATTTTCGTCTTTGTATTTGCCGTCTCAAATAATTTGGCAACAGCTCAAAATGTGCTTATCCTTCCGGTACTGTATGCTTTATGGGTGATATACACTTTAGTCAAAGCAATCAAATTTAAATACGGAAACATGCTTGCCAGCAAAGAATCAAAAGAAGAAGTAGCTGTGCTTTTTCTAAGCATAACTCCTTGGGTTGGCTTACCTATTATAGATTATTTTCACTTAGGGCAAGTAGTAGAAGCATCAATTACTAATACAGGGTTTCTGCTTCTTTTGGCATTGCAATTATCACGGCATATAAAACAGACGAGGATTGAACATCAAAGATTAATGGTATCTGAACAGCGTCTTTTAAATTGGAATACCAATTTGCAAAATGAGGTAGATAAAAGAACAAAAGAACTAGAAAGGATAAATGAACAAAAGACAAACACATTTATTAATCTGGTTCATGAAACGAAAACACCGCTTACACTGGTAAATAATTATTTAGAAGAGTATATAAATAAATATGGTTCAGTTGAAGAATTAGATATAATTAAAGGAGGCGTAGATAAACTCACAAAAGATGTAATCAGCTTATTTGACATTGAAAGATTTACGAAAGGCATTGATGTCTATAATCATGACCAAATATCAAACTTTAGTGAAATTATAAAAAGCAGCTTACTCTTATTTGAACACTATTGCCAAAAACAAATCATTTCATGTCATAAAAACATTGAAGAAAATGTTTTCATAAAAGCAGATCCGAATGCTATTGACAGAATAGTAAACAACCTGATAGAAAATGCAATTAAATTTTCTAAGAGTGGAGAGGAAATTGAAATAATCTTAAAGACCCATGGTGATAAAGTACATTTTTCAGTTAAAGATACCGGCATCGGTATACCACCAGATTTACAAAAGAAAATATTTGAACCATATTATCAAATCAATCATAAAAAAACCGGCTTACAAGGTATGGGGCTTGGACTACCAATTGTAAGAAAAGTAGTTGATAGCTTAGGCGGACAAATTGATATTGAGAGTAATCCTGCTAAATCCAATGGGACTAAAATCAGTATAACTTTGAATAGATATTCTCTGACTGAAAATGATGTTCTGGTTGCTACTTCATCAGAAACAAAATCTCCCATTTATAGCATTGAACATTTTGATATTACTGATACACCTTATCTTCCCAATAGGCAGTCTATATTGCTGGTAGAGGATAATAAAGCAATGTTGAAATTCCTTTCCAGAAAATTAAGTGAAAAATACAATATCTTCTGCTCTTTAAATGGAGTAGAAGCATTGAAAAAACTACATGACCTACCTGTTGTGCCGGATTTAATTCTTTCAGATATCATGATGGATAAAATGGATGGGTTTGCTTTTGCTAAAGCATTTTCAGAACACAACTCTCTTAACCATATTCCAATAATATTTTTATCTGCAAAGTCTACTCCTACTGATAAAATAAAAGGTTTACGTTTAGGCGCTATTGATTTTATTCCCAAGCCTTTTTCATTTGAAGAATTAAGCCAAAAAATAGAAACTGTACTTGGGAACATTGGTAGGCAAAAGAAAGCAATTATAAACTCTTCTATAGCAACTCTTAAAAATTTGAGTAGTCTGGAGGCCACCTCACCTGAAGAAACGCAGCTTTCCTCTAAGTTTGAACAGAATTGTAAGTTATTCAACCTTACTAATCGGGAAGTAGAAATAGCCAATCTGTTAATTAAAGGGGTAACATATAAGTCCATAGCAAAAACCTTGTTTATATCCGATAAGACGGTTACCAAACACATTCAGAATGTTTTTGAGAAACTGAATGTTTCAAACAAGGTTGAAATGCTGAATAAACTTAATAAGTAATGGGCCCACTCCGTCCGTTTTCATATTTAACAGCCAGACAGTCTCCGATTGCCCGTCAACAGCCCCGAATTTCCAACTTAGCGATGTCCGATTATTGGGAGGAGGTCAAACGGGGAAAATTCCTATCCAAAAACTGTTTGAGGAACGGGGTACTTACAATAGACGTTTAAAAAAATATTCTTTTAACCCCGCATCTGACCTGGTCCCCGTGATTTCTACGGTAGGCATTCTTTCATAAGATAGCATCTAAAAGATTGAATTGCAATAGGTATTCGTCAAAACGCCTTAAAAAATACTACTTTTTACGTATGGAATTAGTAGAGATAGCGTATTCTTTGGGTATGGGTAAATAGGGAAATTTGGTGTGATGAATATTCATTCTACCCAAATTGAAGGCTATGTGCGGACGATATATATTAGAATGGCTGGATTCTTTGATTACTGTTTCACTTAATCCTGCGAAAAACGATTTGAATGCCCTTTCAGATGATGAAATTCATACGGTTATGTCTAAAATAACCGAGGAGAAGGAGAAGGTGTTAACCATTCTGAAAAAGCAGATTTTTGGCTTGACAAAGGAAAAGCAAATTGTATTGCTTGTCAATCAGTCACATTCATCGCTAATCAGTCTCTTGGATCAGGTACTGAAACACAACAAAACCCAAAGTTTAAACAGAAACTCTCTTAAGGAGCTATACAGTACCTTGGTTTCGAGCCTCGAAGAATTGCTTTCCTTTATTGAAGTACGCTTTTTTGCTTATCTAAGTTTAAATGAACGAGTTCCAGTAACTTATCTTTCCTTAACGCGGAAGGAACTAAAACAGAGGGTGGACAAGCTGAAAATCAAATTGTTAAGCCGGGATTCCCAAAACGAGCTTGCTGATATTGTTTTGAATACCTTGTATAGCTTTATAAATCGCCTTAAAGAAGACTTTCCGGTTACTTTCCAGGAATTGTTATACCAAAAAGACCTGCTCAAAGAGCTTGAGATGGTAGAGCTTGCCCAATGCGAAACTTGCGTATTTACCGGCATGGACGAGCTACTTAATTTCATGAATTTCAACAGCAAGTTGTACATGGGGCATTTTACAAAGAGACTTGCTGAAAAGATCAATGTAAACGAAAATATTGCTGATAAGCTGGAAAGACTGTTGTTTTACTACAAGCAGTTTAACCAATTGCATCGTAAACCAGGTGTTATTCTGAATTCTCAATATGGCGATCTAAAAACAGAATTGAGCAACTGGTTTACGCAGGAAATATTCTACCTCGAAAAGAAGTTACATTTAACTATTGTGCCTATCAACGGAAGTGCAAAACAAAAAGTTACAACGGCATCTCCAAAAAATGAATCACAGAAGTTATTGTGTGTTTTATCTGTGGATCAAATGGCACTATTATTACGCTCAGCGGATGATTTAAAAATCGTTATGGCTCGAAGCCTTAATTCAGTATTTAAGACCATTGTTCCATACTTATCTACGCCTTATCAAGAAAGTATATCTTACGATAGCATGAGAAGCAAGTCCTACGCGGCGGAACAGCGGGATAAAGAAATAGTGATACAAACCTTACAACAAATGATTAACAGAATAAAAGAATATTGAGATTGTAAAGGATGTCTAAAAAATAAAAAACGTACCTCCATGCATGGTTTGTTTGAATAGACAACGGGACCCAACATTGAAGATTAGATTTAAGAATCTATATTACACAGTAGTCTTAGCTCATAGTACTTAACGCTGCTTATCCAGTTTCCAGCCAGTATCAAAATAGGAAAGACTGGCACGTTGTGTTTGTTTTTCGGTAAGATCACGCTTCATGAGTTTGGCAAAGGGTGTAATATTTTTATACGCAACAGTATATTCCACCGTTGCACTCTTTTTATCCTCGTGCAACTGAATGCCGGTAATTTCTTCCAAGTCCGTATCGGCTACTTTCACAACCTGCACATTATCGTATTTTTCATCAATGCGAATGAGGTATGGCTTCACCTTTTCCGTAAAATGGACAATAGGTTGTCCTGCATCTTTTAGTTTTTGCGTTTTATCAACTGTTACCCATCCATCTCCCTCCAGTCCTGCATCCAATAGCTTTTTGGCACTCGCAGGGTCAGTCATATTGATTTCATACTCGTACACTTTCGGGTAATTCTTAGCAGCACGTATGACTGATGCAGCTTCTTCCTTTTCCAACTTGAGCTGGCTACAGGATGCCAGGAAAAAGATGGCAAGTCCTAATACACTTACTCTTTTCATAACAATCGCTTTTAAGCTATTCAACAATAATAGTCAATCAAAATTTCCAACTACTAATTTAAAAAAAATAATTGGTTCGTAGAAACCTGTATTGCCTGATTATCATGGGGGTACAAGGGTACAACTTGGAGTACAAGATAAAGTTGGACTTGAAACGCCTTTCCAGTCTTTGTTCTTTTGCTATCGAAACCAACGGTAACAAACGGCTTTTAATGGGTCGTATTGAAAAGTGTAAAACGAAAAAAGTAAGCGTATGTTAAAGAACATTTCATGGAGTGACTACATTATTGCGGTTGCCATACTATTAGCCATTTACTACCTATTTGTAGGTGTCCGGTATTTTTCTGGTGAGATCAAAGATCTGTTATCCGGGAAACGGAAACTGAAACTCAGGGCAGCCCTTCCCAATCCCAATAGTGTGAACGATGCTGACGATGAACAGAGTCAGCAAGAAACCGGCGGCTTTGAAAAAACAACAGACGATGAGTTTACAGAAGTGGAACATCTCATTGAACGCCTGAAAGATGTTATTGTAGATGCTTCCAGCAGAAAACTGATCCCACAGGAATTTAAACAATATCTGAGCATGGTACTGAAGGAATATCCTTCCGTGCGATACTCGCCTATTCGGTCATCAGTTAACGAACTGATCGTATCCGAATGTCAAAAATATGGTGCTGTTACACTCAAAGAGGATGAAGTGGAGCTGTTGTGGAAAGAAGCAGTGTAGCAGCCTATAGCGGAGCGTGTTTCCCTGTCCCTCCTGGTGCGTAAGGGCAAAGTGTGGTAGGAATAGCAGGTTGAGTGACGGCGAAGCCGCTCCGTTTTTTTAAACAAATTGATTTCAAATTTTAATAAACGTGTGTTATGGAAATGTGCAGCAGGAAAACAAAAGTAAATAACCGTAAAAAGGTTATCATGATCTGTGTCGCTCTGGCACTATTGGCTATCCACTACGGGGCCTTCGCCCAGGATGGCATACAGGGTATCAACGAAGCCAACACCAAAGTACGAAGCTATTTCTCGGCAGGTACAAACCTTATGTACGCTGTGGGTGCATTACTTGGGTTGATTGGCGCAGTCAAGGTGTACCAGAAATGGAACGCAGGTGATCAGGATACCGGTAAAGTTGCCGCCGCCTGGTTTGGCAGTTGCATTTTTCTGGTAGTGGTCGCAACTGTTATTCAATCCTTCTTTGGTGTTTAAAAATCAGGACGTATGCAAAGTAGGCTAACAGAAAAGTTGTGGGCGTATATCGTCCACAACAATCCTGACCTTATGTTCAGCTTGCAGGAAGACTATTCAGTCACCCGCTATCTGGAAGAAAAGGTGAATGCTGTAATACCGTTGGTTGAGCAGCTTCTTGGTGAAGGAAGACCACCCTACACAATCGAAGAACTATGCCTTAGTGCAATGACGGAAGGATTGAAGCCATCCCGCTATCAGTATATACGCTCGGTTATAGAAGAAGAATTTAATGGGGACTACGAGCGAATGAAGGAAAACGGAACACTCACCTACGAAGTGGTAAATCTTATCGAAACATGCAAAGGCATTTTTAGTGATTTTGATTTTAACAGCGAAAACGAAGCAAACAGGCATTTGAGATATGCCATCATTGGGCAGGTGCATGACTACCTGGCCTGAGCCAAAAGAAAAGTGAAGAAAGAAAATGTGTGATTATGGCTTACAATGTTTCACAAAAGCTGCATGATAACCTTCGTGCTATCCGTACAGCGTTGGATTATCAGAACGGTCGCCCGCTTACTGCGGGAGATGTCGCCAGCCTGAAGAAATACGCAGGTTTTGGCGGCATCAAGGCCGTTTTATATCCTTATGGAACAACAGAAGAATGGCTTGCGAACGGTGCTACAAAGGAGGATTTGAAGCATCACGGTGAAATGATGCAACTGCATGACCTGCTTAAAGAAAACTATTCTGGAACAGCCTACAAAGAAATCATTGCTTCATTACGAAATAGTGTACTGACCGCATTTTATACGCCAGAAGTAATACCTCAAACATTCTACAGCGTATTGGCTGCAAAAGGTATTCAGCCTAAAAGATTGTATGAACCCTCAGCCGGCTCCGGCGTGTTCATCAGCGAAGCAGTTACAGCGTTCCCTGACCTGGAGAAGATTACGGCGGTGGAAAAGGACAGGCTTACCGGATTAGTGCTGTCTGCCATCAACAGTACACTTTCTGTAAAAACAGCCACGCATATTACAGGCTTTGAAGAAGCACCGGTAAAAGATAACGGAACTTATGATCTGGTGGTGAGCAATATTCCTTTTGGGAATTTTTCGGTATATGATGAAGCCTTTCCCGACAAAGAAATATCCGGCAAAATACACAACTACTTTTTTGCCAAAGGGCTGGACAAACTGGCTGAAGGTGGTTTGATGGCTTTCATTACAACAGATGCTTTCCTGAACAGTCCATCTAATCATACGGCAAGAGAATACCTGTTTCAGCGATCAGATTTTGTGAGCCTTGCGGTGATGCCTGATAATCTTATGAAAGATACCGGCAATACTGAAGCACCAAGCCACTTGTTGATCGTTCAGAAAAATACGGGAAAGGAAAAGAGAAGTTGGGAAGAAGATTGGTTAAATGAAGTAAGAGAAAGGGAAAATGAATTTGGTCGCTTTCCTTACAATTACTTTATCTCTACTCACGATCATGATGTGGTCATGGGCAATGTGCGTAAGCCAGGCAAAAACCAATATGGCAGAGCTTCAGAAGTGATTTGGCAGGATGGTGACATCAACCAGATCAGGGAAAGCCTTCATGCCAGCCTAATCAATCAATTTCAAAATCGCTTTAACACTGAATTATATCAGAAGGCGCAAACGGTACTACTGCCTGTCCCTGAAAATGATGGTAAAAAACTGACGTACCTGCCGATGCCGGAAAACACAACGGAAAGCACTTCGGTACAGTTGGGATTATTTGATACAGCCCCGGCAGAGCAGATTAACCGGGCAATGGCATATATCAACCCTCTCGATGAAACGGTTGTGCAAAAAGCATCAGCACGTATCATCGGCACGATACGCACCACCGATAAACCGAGCCATGAGAACGTTGTATTGCTCACTGCAAAGCAGCACAAAAGCAATCGGTTTTTATATAAGCTATGCTCCAATGTCAAAGAAGTAGATCACCTATCCGCAAACTGGATGGATGCCCGTTTATTGGGCCATGAACTGACGGGGATTTCCAATTACCTTAAACAGTTTGACCATAGCTTCAGGTACGAGGGTGATCAAACGCTGGAAGGCTTTTTCCGGTTTGAGCAAAAAGTACCACTTCCTTTTATCGGGCTGAAGCCTTACTACCAGGAAGGTACATTAGTAGTACACATGGGCAGTGTTGGAACAATTGGCAACCCCGATCCCGAATACAAGCAAGCCGTGTTCCAACCCCTCGGTCTTCAGGGAAATATTCATTTCTATGAAAACTATGCGGCGCTTCGTGATGCCTATCTCGAATTAGCGGCCAAAGAAGTATCAGGGGAAACAATCAGCAACGCAGACAGGGATCAGCTCAACAGCACGTACGACCATTTCATTGTTGAATATGGTCTTTTGAACAGTCCTGATAACCGCAGGCGTATCCTGGAAGATACCGCCTTTGGCGTTATTGCATTATCATCCCTTGAACGCAGAGACGGCGAACGGTTTGTCAAAGCAGATATACTAACTCATTCCATTCATCAGGTTAAGGAGCGGTTTATAACCGATGATCCAATTGAAGCCCTTGCCCACAGCCTCAACGATACAGGAAAGGTAGATACAGGCTTTATCAGTGCAGCAATGGGCTTGGAAGAAAGCGAGGTGATCAGTCGTCTGGGCAATCATGTGTACATGAATCCTGCCAGCAATGAGTGGGAAACAGCAGACCAGTATTTGAGCGGCAATGTAGTTGAAAAACTGCGGCAGGCAGAATACTTGTACGGTCAGTTCCCGGATAACCTGCAATATAAAAGAAGTGCGGAAGCTATTGCAAAGGTGCAGCCGGAGCGTATTCCGTTTGAATTACTAGATTTTAATTTAGGAGAACGCTGGATACCTAATTCTTACTACGAGCGATTTGCTACTTCGCTGTTCGAGCTGGACACTACCATCAATTATTTTCCGTCGCTGGATGCCTTCAAGGTAAACACCGGAATGAATATCAAAGTGTCGAGGGAGTTCGCTGTCACCCCCAAAAGCGGACGTACTACTTACGGATACACTTTGCTGGAACATGCATTGGAGAACACAACCCCTTTCTTTACTTATGAAGTAAAAGGGCCTAACAATACAACCATAAGGCTCCCGGACAATGAAGCCATACAACTGGCTCACCAAAAGATCGAGCAGATAAGAAGTGGATTCATTAACTGGCTGAATGAACTACATGATGCTGAGAAAAAGAACTTAGAGAACTTGTACAATAATACTTTCAATTGTTATGTATTACGTGAGTTCGACGGCAATCATCTCAATTTTCCCGGCTTAGATAAAAAAGCATTAGGCATCGAGGATTTATACTCCTCACAAAAGAATGCAGCCTGGCGAATAATACAGAACCGGGGTGCTTTGGTTGACCATGAGGTAGGATTGGGCAAAACACTTACCATGATTGTCTCCGCACAGGAGATGAAAAGGTTAGGCATTGTGCATAAGCCCATGATTGTGGCATTAAAGGCCAACGTTAACCAGATAGCAGAAACCTATAAAAAAGCCTATCCTAAAGCCCACATTCTGTTCCCCGGACAAAATGATTTTACACCCGCACAACGGTTGCGGCTTTTCCATGAAATAAAAAACAACAATTGGGATTGCATCATACTTACCCATGACCAGTTCGGAAAAATACCGCAGTCACCGGAGATACAAAGAGAGATATTTCAAACGGAATTGGACAATGTAGAGCGTGACCTGAAAACCGTCAGGGATCTTGGTGGTGACATCTCTAAGAAGATGCTCAAAGGGCTGGAGATACGAAAGAACAACCTGGAGGGAAAGCTGAAGACAATCCTTAAAGACATAGAGGAAAAGAAAGACACAGGTATCAATTTCAAAGAAATGGGCATTGACCACCTGTTTGTGGACGAATCTCATAAGTACAAGAATCTCACTTTCACTACTCGTCATAATAGGGTCGCTGGCCTGGGCAATACAGAAGGTAGCCAGAAAGCACTCAATATGCTGTTTGCAGTACGTGAACTGCAAAGCCGGTTTAACAGTGATCTATGTGTAACCTTCCTTTCCGGCACGCCTATATCCAACAGCCTTACAGAAATGTATTTGCTGTTTAAATACCTGCGTCCGAAAGAAATGGAACGCCAGCACATTGAAAACTTTGATGGTTGGGCAGCCGTATTCGCACGCAAAACAACAGACTTTGAGTTTTCAGTAACCAATGAGATCATTGCCAAAGAACGCTTCAGGCATTTTATCATAGTACCGGAGTTGGCTTTGTTCTACAATGAAATTACCGATTACAAAACAGCAAAACATATCAACCTCGACAAGCCGGAGTTAAATGAAACGCTGGTGAATATAAAGCCTACGCCTGAACAGAGTGAGTTCATTAAAAACCTGATGCAATTCGCTAAAACAGGTAATGGCGAATTGATTGGTCGTGGCAGGTTGACACCAGAGGAAGATAAAGGCAGAATGCTGATTGCAACCAACTACGCTAAGAAAATGTCGGCAGATATGCGGTTGATCAATGAGTGGAAGTATAGCGATCATCCCGACAACAAAGTAAATGTCAGTGCCCGGAAGATTGCAGAGATCTATAAAGAAACTATTGACCATAAAGGTACACAGATAGTCTTCTCAGACATTGGTACACCTAAACCCGCTGAATTTAATATCTACGATGCAGTTAAAGAAAAACTGATCAGAGATTTTAATATCCCCGAACGGGAAATCACTTTTATTCATGATTGGACAGATACCAAAAAGCCCGAACTGTTCCGTAAGATGAACAGAGGTGAGATACGCATTTTATTGGGTAGTACAGAGAAAGCCGGAACCGGATTGAATGTGCAACAACGTGTAGTGGCAATGCACCACCTTGATATTCCGTGGAAACCTTCAGAGCTGGAGCAACGCAATGGCCGTGGCGCACGCCAGGGCAATCTTATAGCCAAGGAACATTATGGCAATAAAGTGCAGAATTATATCTATGCTGTAGAGCAGTCGCTTGATAACTACAAGTTCAATCTCCTGAAGAATAAGCAGACGTTCATTTCGCAAATGAAAAATTGTGAGTTAAACGTGCGTACTATTGATGAGGGTGCGATTGATGAAAAGAGCGGAATGAATTTCTCCGAATACATCGCCATTCTGTCCGGCGACACTTCGTTATTGGAAAAATCGAAACTGGAAAAGAAGATAGCTGTAATGGAAAGCCTGAAAGTATCTCACTTCAGGGAAATCGCACGTAATAAATACCAGTTAGAAAATCTACAAAACGAACAAGCATCCACCGTCAAAACGCTTGATAAACTTGCGGCAGACGAAAAAGTGTACAAAGCCGGCCTTCAACTGGATAAGGACGGTGTAAAGGTTAACCCTATCAAACTGGACAATATCAGTACATCAGATAGTGAGGCTATTGGCAAACACATTATCAAGCTGTACCAGGACTGGAAACCTGCTGATGCAGATGAGCATACAGCGCAGATAGGTACACTCTATGGTTTCAGCCTGTATATCCGCAGGCAGCAGGAAGCTTACGAGGAAAACGGAATTTTTGAATACCGCTACTCCAATAGCTTTTATGCTCAGCGAAGCAGCGATGGTATTAAGTACACCTACAACAACGGGCTTCCGAATACAGACAATCCTAAGCTGGCGGCAAGACATTTCCTTAATGCCATTGACCGGGTGGAAAGCCTGAAAGAAAAGTATGAGCATACTTTAACCGAACTGAAAACAGAGATACCCAAACTGGAGCAGCTTACTACAAAACCATTTTTACAGGAAGCGGAATTACAACAAATGAAAAATGAACTGGCTAATCTGGAAAGGCAGATAACCATCAAGATACAGGAAAACCAGTTGAAGCAGCAACAGGTAGCGGAAGCCGAACCGAAAGAAGTTATTGATACACCTGTCATTCAACTGACCGAAAAAGTCAATGGACATACTGTTCCAAAAGAAGTGATACTCGCTTCACAGCAGGTTGCAGAACGCTCACGCAGCAGGATGCGATTATAAAATAATTAAAAGGAAATGTTATGGCAAATAGTGTTTATCAAATCAACAAAGGAATTAACCAGAGCATCGAGTTCAAAGGCTTGAAGGCGCAATATATCTGGTATTTAGGCGGTGGTGTCGTGGCGCTGCTCATTGTCTTTGCCGCAATGTATATCATCGGTCTTCCTACTTACCTGTGCATCGGTATCATTCTGTCCGCAGGGGCATTCCTGGTCATGAAGATCTACGCCATGAGCAATAAGTATGGAGAACATGGTTTGATGAAAGCCCTCGCCCGTAAGCAGGTGCCCAAGCTCATCAAATCGCGGAGCAGAAAGATTTTTATGGAAACTAAAGAAAAACAATCATGAAAAGAGAATTGCCGGTGTACAACATCGAAGGAACTGCCTTTGTGGTTGATGTAGCTAACCTACAGCTTAGAGAAAAGGCGAACCCGGAGAACGAGATACTTGTGTCCGATATGCGAGATGTGGGGGACGGATATGTATTCGATTACAGCCCAAT
>CAKSVK010000105.1 GCA_934502905.1 uncultured Chitinophagaceae bacterium | reverse complement strand
CGTAATAAGGATACTAACAATCTTCAAATGCTTAACTTTTATATGGAAGCCGCATTTGATGTTTTATCAAAAAGTAAATCAATACAAGATAGCTTTTATTTTAAAAGACCGATTACCTCATCGGAAATAAATAAATGGTACACCTCAATCGGACTTATCAATAATTCAAAGTTTAACACCTTACCATTCACCGATATGCTTGGAAACTCAACAACGCTTATCCAACTAATAACTGATATGAATGGTCAGGTTGCTAATTTTATAGCATATGCAACAGGTGGAACTGATCCAATTTTAAAAGTTGTAGCGGGATTAAAGAAAAATGCAAATGGTTTTACAACACTTTCCGAAGACCAAATTAACGACATTAAACTGCTGCTTATAGAATTTGCTAATAAAACAGATTATCTTTTCGACCAAAACGTAGTAAAAAGCCTTATTAATCTTGTTACCGAAAATACTCATTTTGGCTTTGATGACAACCAAGCGATAAATCAGGTATATGTAGATGTAGAATCACTTATACTATCATTAGACAAAGAATTTGTTACTAAAAATAAAAGAAGTTCTATTTCTTCTGCTGCCTGGTTTATTAATCCTCGTTTATTCCTCACAATAGGGGCTGCAAATGGTTTTTTCCTCAACAACAATAATCAACTTGATATTGTTAACGGAGCTCCGGCGGCTTTAAAAAATATTAATTTAGCGTCCGAAAAAATTGGATTTAGAGTAAAAGTTTGGGATGGAGGTTATACACATGCTTTTGGACCAGGTGAAGTTTACAAGTGGCATGGTAAAAATTACGTTTGGACAGAGCCTCAAACAAAGCCTTTAATCTCAAGTGTATATTACAATGTTTATGGTAGCGGACTACTTTATAATGTTTTAAACCTAAAAACAAATCATAATTTTGATTTTGGATATCTTGGCTCAAACATCGGGTTAGTATTCTTCAATGGACTTGAATTTTCAGCTGGAGTTGGTTTTGTATATAAGGATGGTTTAAATGCAAAGAACTCGTTTTTCAAAATAGACTTTGACGTCCCAATTATCGACTACCTTACAGCCTTGAAGAATAAGCGAAATAATTAAAAATACACCGGCATATGTATTGCCAATAGTTGGTCTGGGCATTGAAGTTATCAACAGTAATGCTATTGTATTCCAGCTTTTATTGCGGCATGTGTTCATCCCTGGTTTTGACCCGATGAGAGCAGTTCTCACCAAAAGCAAATGCACCCGTTTCACTTCCGGCTGACTGCCGGCAGAAAATTTTATACCTTCAGCATCATAAAATAATACGGATTAGCGCCGGGTTAACCATCCACCTGTATAAAACAAGATAGTATGACATATCCATTTGCGCCGATAGCATTTAAATCAATATTTATCGTTTACGTCTTATATCTCCTGGTCATAAAAAAAGATATGAAAAAAATCAAGACCGTATTGTACCCCGCACTGTTCTTTATTGCCATTTGGGTTGTCATTTACTATTGCCTGCTGAAATAAACCTTGCATTAATATGTTATAACAACAAAAATATTTTTCCCGGAGAATTCACGACATAACGTTATGCCTGGGTGGCGCACTGCGGGGCAGAGAAGTTCTTAGAAAAGGAAACAATATTATTTTTTTTCAATTTGTCCCTCTATCAGTTGATTGTATTTTTCCAGCAGCTCAATATACTTGTTTTTCCATGACGCTATGATATGTATGGCGTCATCCAGCGTTTTGGGTGTTCCGTAATACTCTTCAGGATCTTCCAGCACGTACCGGGGCATATCCGGAAACTCCTCTGTAAAGTCATGTTTAATAGCCTTACCATATGCAATAAGGATATAATAGGAAAGATCCGGTTTTTCAATATGCTTATAATAGGAAGCCCTTGAATAGCCTGCCTTCCTGGCAACTTCTTCCTTATTGAGCCCCGTTGCTTCCACCTTTACAGCCAATACCTGCCCGCGATTTAATCTGGTTCTTTTATTACCCACAGGGTAAAGAAAGCAACATATATGTATAAAAACATATACAATAATTATACAAAAAAAGCTTTCAGGTGTATAATTTTGTATATACCCTTATCGCGATATACCTGCAACCTGCGTCCTGGGCATTGAAGTCGCAAGTTTGAGGTCACAGGTTGCAAAATGCAGGCGGCAGATTTTATCCTGTGTCTTGCATCTTGAATCCTGTATCCTCCCTCCTGTGTCTCTTTCTATGGGTATAGCTATTGATGTTTTTAGCAGCCTTTTAATAGAAGCTTTTTTTTTCTCATTTTTTTAATACCCCAATCGTTTAAGTGGCTGATAAATGGTATCAATTCCTTACCGGTTTCCGATAACGAATACTCTACTTTTGGGGGTACCTCGTGAAATACTTTTCTATTAATCAGTCCGTCTCCCCTGCGACCTGTATCTTGCAATCGTATAACACGTATCCTGTCCACGTCCTGTTCTCCCCTCCCAACCTGCATCCTGTGTCTTGCATCCTGTAATTAAACTGTTCATTCCATTACCAACTACTCCCCACTCTCCCCTCATCCCTTCTGCTGCGACAAATACGTGATCAGCGAAGCGAACTCTTCAAAAGACAAAGCATCTGCCAGCCCTGGAGGCATCATGGAGTTTTCCATTTCTTTCCTGCTTTCAATATCCTTTGTATTAACAGTATAGGAAGTACCGCTGATATCGCGTAATGTAAGCTTGGTACCCGACTCCCCGGTTACAAAGCCCATAATGCTTTTTCCATCTTTTGTAGTGATCAGTACAGTGGCAAACCCCTGGGAGATGGAAGCATTCGGTTTCAGGATCGACTCTGCGATCTGCTGCCTGCTCATGATCGCCCCTATCTGCCCCATAAAAGGCCCCTTCAGCGCCTCTCCTTTTTTCACACTGTGACAAGCCACGCACCCCTGCTGCACAAACAGATTTTTACCCAGCTCGGGATCTCCTTTTATTTTTTCAATTGCCAGCATCACATCCTCAATCGACGTCTTCCCGATCTGTCCTTTGGTGTTACGGATCTTGTCGAGATCAACTTTCATTTCTTCCTTCACCTCTGCCAGCTCTGCACCGCCAAACCGGTTGATACCCATCCTGAATTTCTCGTTCAGGTCTGCGAAGGAAGCTTTAACTGCCACATCCGATTGTTCCCACTCCTTTTCCAGGAAAGCCTGTATGGCATCGGATCCTTCCCAGGTAATAGCTTTATAATAAGGTCCATGTGTATCCGGGCGGGTGCTCCACCACCAGGAGCCGTCATAAGGGGCTTCTTTGGTATACAGGCGGGCAAGTGTAGTAATAATATCTTTTTTCAGTGAAGTTTCTGTGGCTTTATTGTAAGCGGCTATCAGTCCCTCCACGGCTTTGGTATCGTGCATATAACGCAATGCCCATAACGCCAGGGTGCTGTTCTTTCCGCCCACTTCTGCCAGGCACGCATCTATCGCTTTCATTTCCGCCAGTGCGCTGGCCGCCAGGTGTGCGGGGATGATATCAGGATCAGGATTGGCGTGGGGTCCCTCCTCTCCTTTGGGTGGTGCTATAAAAGAAGCCGGCACCGGCACTTCCAGCAGCGCAGCAGCGGTTTCAGTCCTGCTCAAACGTTCCAGTCCGATAATAGCGGCTATTTGTACCCGTTGGGACGGATCTTTCAAAGCAGCTACAAAAGGCTCCGAAGGCACATCCTTCAGGTAGGCTTTCCTGTCAGCCAGGGCTTTCAACGCAAATTCCTTTACCTGCTCATCTTCCGTCAACTGCAGCAATTTCCTGATACCGTCTTTCCCGGCGCCCTGCGCATAGGTGAATATGCCCGCCACGCGGATATGAAGCGGTTTTGATGGATCTGAGGCCAGCGCCCACCCTGCATCCGCAGCCTTTTTAGGGGAACGCCGCAGCAGTTCCTGCTGGGCATGCAGCCTTGCAGCGCCGCTCTCCGAAGCCAGCAGCGATTTCAGCTCACGCACAGACGCTTCCGCCAGGTCGGGGAACGCTTTATATTCCCAGTTTTTGGGCACCGCACGCACCATGAACCCTTTTGTAGAATCACCGGTATAACCGGCACCATCCCAGGCGGTCATATACAACCTGCCGGATGCATCCACATCCAGGTCCGTGATCTGCGGCAGCTTGATGAATTCTTCCTGCTTTTGCGTAAAGCTGCCGCCGGCCGCCGTCACACGGTTGATATACAACTGGCTTCTTCCCCAGTCCGACATCATCGGCACATGGTTATATTTTTCGGGCCAGGAGGCATCATCCATAAACAAAGCGCCGGTACCGGAACCACCACCCAGGTCTACCAGGGCCGGGATGATTTCCTCCGTGAAATGTTTGAACAATATCGGGTAACCGTATTCCCCGTTCTGCACCTGGTGACTGAATCTTGTATTCCACCCGCCGCCGTCATTGGTATTGTCCAGTGTGAACAGGTTCATGTAAGGATCAATAGCTATATCATATATGTTGCGCGATCCGTGGGAAAAGATCTCCATTTCCCGTCCGTCCGGACGTACCCGCACAATACCGCCACCCAGCATAGTGAGCTTTGTGCCGTCCCGGTCTACCGCATCATGAAAGCCGAAATCGCCCACAGCAATATAGATCCATCCATCTATGCCCATGCGTATGCCGTTGGTGGCGTGGTCTGTGCCACGGCTCTGTATGAACCGGTAGGAGCTGATATGCTGTACGAGCGGCTGAGAAGGACCATCCGCCACGCCGTCGTTATCCTTATCCTCAAATACGATCAGGTCCATGCCTGTAGCCAGTGTATCTTCAAAAACGGTATGCAGCACATATACCTTATCACCCATGGCAATGATGCCCCTGGGATTATCCACCTTTGCATATTCTGTATAACGGTCGGGCGTACCGTCGTTGTTACAATCTGTCATTTTGATGATCCTTCCCTTTCCCGGTCTTTTCCCGAGGGAGCCCATCATATCCACACCCACAAATACTTCACCGGAGGGTGCCACGGAAAGGCAGGCAGGACTGGGAATAATATCCGGGCCGGCAAACCCACTGATCTGCAGCTCTTCCGGCCAACCCAGGCTGGCAGCCAGCGTATCAATGGCGGCAAGCGCCGGGCTTCTTTCTGCCGGCTCACAAACAACCTCCTGTTTTTGGGTACCACAAGACAGCAAAAACAAAAATACAAGCGGGCAAAAGAAAACTTTCATATATCGTAAAACGTTTTGGGAGGCTAAAACTAAGAAGTTATTTTTGATTTGTAATTTCTGATTTCTGATGGGGGATCTAAGAATTTCTGATGAAGGATTTCTGATATAACAGCATATATCAAATCAAAAATCTCAAAATAACCCACCAGCAATACAACCTGATTGCTGATTTTTGATTGAAGGATTCCTGAGGGAGATGTACAGTATAGTATCGTATGCCCAATCAGCCATCTCAACATCGGCAATCAGCAATTTTAAGTAAGTTTACAGCTTTATACCATTAAAATATTATCATTTGTTATGGCAGAAAATATAAGAATACTGGTAGTAGGTTGCGGTAATATGGGCGCTTCCCATGCTATTGCCTACCACAACCTAGATGGATTTGAAATTTGCGGGCTGGTATCTACCGGGAAAACAAAGGAACTGCTGAATGAAAAATTAGGAGGGAAATACCTGCTGTATAACGATTATGATCAAGCGCTGGCGGAAACAAAACCGGATGCTGTTTGCATTTCTACCTATCCCGATACACACGAAACATTTGCTATAAAAGCATTTCAAAACGGCTGTCATGTTTTTATAGAAAAGCCAGTGGCCGATTCTGTGGAAGGTGCAGAAAACGTGGTGGCTGCCGCCAAAAAATATAACAAAAAGCTGGTAGTGGGTTATATCCTGCGCCACCATCCTTCCTGGATAAAATTCATAGAGCTGTCGCAAACAATGGGCAAGCCGCTGGTAATGCGCATGAACCTGAACCAGCAAAGCAGCGGCAGGATGTGGACATTGCACCGCAACCTGATGAAAAGCCTGAGCCCTATTGTAGATTGCGGTGTGCATTATATAGATGTGATGTGCCAGATGGCACGCTCCAAACCCGTTCAGGTAAATGCTTTCGGAGCCAGGCTCACAGAAGAGATCCCTGCGGGAAATTACAACTACGGTCAACTGCAGATCCGTTTTGAAGATGGTTCCGTGGGCTGGTACGAAGCAGGCTGGGGACCTATGATCAGCGAAACCGCCTTTTTTGTGAAAGATGTGATTGGCCCCAAAGGCTCCGTATCCATCGTAGCCAAAGAAGCAGGCGGCGCCGGCAAATCGGGATCCATCGAAGCACATACCAAAACAGAATCACTGCTGGTGCACCATGCCGACCTGAATGATAGGGAGGAGTTCGTCCAAAAGGATGAATATATCGACCTGACCGACGAACCCGATCACCAGGAACTCTGCAACCGGGAGCAACTCTATTTCCTGAAGGCCATTCGTGAGAATACAGACCTGACGGATCATATGGAAGATGCCGTCAACAGCTTAAAGATCGCATTTGCCTGTGACGAATCTGTCCGGACAGGACAGCCGGTGCTGATATAAAAGAGAGATACAGATAGCAGGACACATGACACAGATTGTGTCTTATCGCCTGCTATGCCTGCTTGCAACTAAAAAAAAATCCTTATTTTTAGGGATAAAATGTGGTGTATGAGGAAAATTTTAGTTGTGATCATCCTGTTGGTGACCATACAAGCGGAGGGCCAAACCTACCTGCCCTTCAACAGTACCCACAACTACCTGCAAAACAGGTATTTTAACAGTGATCTTTCGGGGTTCAATTCAGGTAAAAAATGGTTTGTTTCCCGGTATAGCAGTCTTACTGCCGGTATGAGCTTTTTTAACGGTGGCACCGCTAATTTTGTGGCCGCTCCCATCGGGTTACAGCTCAACAGGAGGATCAACAATAACCTGTTTGCATTTGCAGGACTTTCCGCTGCACCCAACTACGTTTACTTCAATCGGGCATTTACCGGCTCTCATGTCAGCAACGGACATAACAACTTTTACCAGACCGGCAACCTCGGATTATCTTCCAGGGCAGAAGTAGGCCTCATGTATGTAAATGACGAAAGGACTTTCTCCATCTCCGGCAGCCTTGGTGTGGAAAGGCACAGCTATCCCCTGGGTATTCCGCCATTGAACCGGCAGGGCATCCAGCAGGTCAGGACAACCCGTGATTAATTGTTCCCGATTCTGCATACGCGGCTAACATGCTCCCTTTTCAATATCCTTCATCACACCTTCCAAAAGCTTTTTGATCTGTTTGAACTTTTTGATCTTATGGTCTATCTCAGCAACTTTTTTTTCAAAGAAAGACAATATCTCTTCCCGGGTAGAAGTATTGCTGAACCAGGTATTCATTAATTCCCTGGTCTCCGAAAGCGTGAAGCCAACCTCTTTGGCGGCTTTTATTATTTCCAACCGTTCTACCACACTTTCATCGTAATTTTTATAATTGTTGGTTTTTATATTTTCATCCGTCATCCCCTGTATCAGTCCCAGGTTTTCATAATACCGTATGGTATATACGGTCACACCTGTTCGCTTCGATAATTCGTTGATCAGCATTCTTGATTCAATTTTAACAAAAAAACTTAAAGTATAGAGTATAGTCTACACTTGTTAGTTGTAAAACTAACACATAGTTTTGCCACGACAAAGAAAACAGCAATAAAATTGAAAGAATGGAAAACAAGACAATACTGATCACCGGAAGTACGGACGGTATCGGGAAGGTCACCGCAAAAGCCCTGGCAAGGCAGGGACATACCGTTATCATCCACGGGAGAAACAAGTCGAAAGCTGAAAAAATATGTGAAGGCCTGCGATCAGAAACAGGCAATAACAAGATTGACTATATAATTGCCGATTTGCTTATACTGGAAGATGTAAAACAAATGGCAGCAGCGTTCAGCAAAAAGTATAACAGCCTGGATGTGCTGATAAACAACGCGGGTGCTTTTTTCAATAAACAAAGGGAAACCACTAAAGAGGGCTTTGAAAAAACAATGGCACTTAACCTGTTTGCCCCTTTCCTGTTGACAAAGTTATTATCGGACGTTTTGGAAAAAAGCCCTGCAGCGAGGATCATCAATGTTTCCTCTGCCATGCACAAACGGGGTGGTAAGCCCGATCTCAACGATTTTCAATTGGAGAAAAGTTACAAACCCGAACGGGCTTACGGGCTTTCAAAATTGTATCTTATATGGGTAACAAGGCATTTGGCAAAACAATTGAAAGAAAAGGGGATCACCAATATCACAGCTAATGCTTTCCACCCGGGAGCAGTGGCCACCCGTTTCGGGCAGGAGGCCGATAAAGGCTTTTTGATCAACCTTATTTTCAAAATTGCCCTGCTGTTTATGGATAAACCGGAAAAAGGCGCCATGACGGGTATTTACCTGGCTACCTCCCCGGAAGTAGAACAGGTAACAGGTAAGTTTTTTAACAACAGGGAAAAAGAAGAACAGCCCGACGACAGATATTATTCCCCTGAAAACGAAAAGATCGTTTGGGACTACTGCATGAAAATTGTCCGGCCCTATTTGTAAAATCGTAAAACACGCTCCGAGTAATGAACAATCTTTTGGCAAAGGTCATTCCTTTTATTTTCCTGGGATTGATTATCCTGGTGATATTCTATATCAGCGCCCGCTTGCGCACCCATTTTAGCCTACAGTCAAAATGGATGGTAACCATCACCGTAATGATTGCGCTTACAGGTTCGATAGCCCTGGTCTTTGTCGCGGTAAAAAGCACCAGCAGTTTTATCGGCCTACTTAGTATTGCCGGTGGTTATATGCTCGTTTTCAGCTTTTATTTACTGGTGTTTCTTTTGATGGTCCAACTGCTGGGTACCGTATTAAAACTACCTAATGCAGCTAGCGGATGGATAGCCGTAGTCTTGGCCCTGGTACCAACCGTCACAGGCGCCATACAGGCGTCTTACTTTAAAGTAAGCGAGACTACCATACAAATGCCCGGGCTCGGCAAAAGTCTTGATATAATGCTGATCGCCGATGTACATTTAGGACATCACCGGGGCAAAGATTATCTCACTAAAATTGTGGAAGAAACCAATAAGAGAAATCCCGACATTATACTGTTGCCCGGCGACCTGGTGGATTCAGAAGCGGCCTTGTTTCCCGACATTCTTCGCCCGCTTTCCGGCTTCAGGGCGCCGGCTTACTACGTCCCGGGTAACCACGAAAAGGCGATTGACGAACAGAAAGCCATACAGCTGATTGCTGAGAATGGTGTGAACGTCCTGTACAACAAAATTGCAGATACCTCAGGCGTTCAAATCATAGGGCTTGACTATATGAACCCTGATGAAAACACCTTTGATATGCATCCTTCTGATAACAAACAAACCATTAAGGAAGTATTGCATCAATTGAAATGGGAAAAAGATAAACCGGTTATCCTAATGCACCATAGCCCGGTAGGCGTACAATATGCTAATGAAGCAGGCATCGATCTGATGGTGGCCGGTCATACCCACGCCGGGCAGGTCTTTCCGTTCACTTATCTGGCCAGCCTGCTGTTTGATTTCAATAAAGGTCTCTACCGGCAGGATAATACCACCGTTTTTGTTTCACAGGGCGCCGGTACTTTCCTGAGCCGGTTAAGACTGGGATCAGAAAACGAGATCAACCTGTTACATCTGGTGCCTGGTTGAACAAAAGCAACAGTGGTTTCCAATCTTCGGAAGGTTGGAAGCCCTCTTTCCATCGTAGAAGATCCACAATTTTTTTCCATATAAATCACTGTTGCAATGGGGTTGTAATAATAGGCTTCCAGCTCATAAAAAACTGATTTTTGGGTGCCGTTGCTGGTGTTTGTAGCGATTGCCTGTGTGGAGCATCACCAAACAACAAATATGCCATCCCGGTATTGTTGGTGAAACCTGTGCACCACCCTGCCCGAACACCAATAATGGCGTAAAGAAGAAAATTTTTGTAATTTTATTGCCTGCAAAAAACAAGAGCAATTGCTACAGATAAAAATAGAACGATAGTGAATGTTCATTTTATACAACACGAAACTTTTGAAGCACCCGGCGCTTATTTGGAATGGGCAAAGAAAAGAAAATACAATATTACATTTTCAAAGGTATATGAAAAGCAACCTGTCCCTGACACGGCAGATAGTATTGATTTGCTCATTGTTATGGGAGGACCTCAAAGTCCAGATACAACAAAGCAGGAATGTCCTCATTTTGACGCAAAAGCTGAAATCACTTTAATACAGAAGGCAATCAATGCGGGTAAAGCGGTGATAGGTATTTGCCTGGGCTCGCAACTCATCGGCGAAGCGTTGGGAGCAAAATTCGAGCATAGTCCCGAAAAAGAAATCGGGGTTTTCCCTATGCACCTTACACAAGACGGCTCAAAAGACAAAAAGATAAATCACTTTGGACCAACCCTGCCTGTTGGACATTGGCACAACGATATGCCTGGTCTTACAGCGCAAAGCAAAGTACTGGCAAAGAGCGCAGGTTGTCCTAGGCAAATCGTAGCATATGGTAATCTTGTTTACGGTTTTCAATGCCATATGGAGTTTACACCTGAAGTGGTAGAATTACTCATTGCAGAGGAATCAGCTTTTTTAACAAGCAATACGACATATAAGTATGTGCAGAAACCTGATGAAATCCGTAGCTACAATTTCAGCGGGATGAATGAAAACCTGTTTCAGTTCCTTGATAAGCTTGTAGCGGAATATTCATCCATAAAATATTACACCTCCTGAAAAAAGAAATGCATTCCTGTTTTTATGCATTATAGATTTATTGAAGTGCCCGTTCTTTTTCCTCCGGATTGAACGTTGGAGTAAAGAAATTTGAGCTTTACAGTAAAGTCTTTTAGGACTGTTTTGATTAATTTTGTAATGTTTTAATTGATAATTAGAGTATTATGGAACAACAACAGCCGGAAAAATACGGAATGATAACCTATACGGGTGTTTTTCTTACCTGCTTTGCCGATTTGGAGGAAAGATGTTTTCACGCTATGCCTGAACACGTTTTATTTTATCTGTATTCCGGCGAGCAGACTATCGTTGACAGGGATAAAAAAGTAAAGGTTAAAGCTGGTGAATGTGCTTTTATCCGCCGAGACCATCGTATTGAAATGCTAAAATACAGCAAAGGCAAAAAGCCTTACAAGAGCATTACTCTTAGCTTTAACCGGGAGGTCCTAAGGGATATTTACAGCAAAATGATCAGGTCTGAAATACCTACGCATATTCCGGTTTCGGACGAGAAAGTAATTAAAGTAAAAACTACTCCCGATATTACAAGCCTTTTCCATTCGCTTACTCCCTATTTTGATAAAAATGTAAAGCCAACAGATAAGGTAGTTTATCTGAAGCTGATGGAAGCTATTTATGCAATGTTGGAACAATCCGATAATTTTTATCCTATACTGTTTGATTTTACCGACCCGTGGAAAATTGACATATTGGAGTTTCTGAACAATAATTATATGGACGACTTATCCATTGAGGAAATTGCAGCTTATACAGGTCGCAGCCTTTCCACATTCAAACGGGATTTTAAAAACATTAGCAATCTTTCCCCTCAAAAGTGGCTTACAAAAAAACGTTTGGAGGTTGCTTATCAAAAGCTGAAAGAAGGCAAAAAAGTACAGGAAGTTTATGTAGAAGTCGGCTTTAAAAACCCCTCACAATTTTCAACGGCGTTCAGGAGAGAATACAGCATTCCACCTACCGAAGTTTTTTCAGCCATAGGCGATGCCGTTGTAGAATAATTTTTTTTGAGTATGTTGCTAAAAGCTGATTAATTAAATCAGCTTTTTATTTTTTGAAGAATAAAAGAACCTTGTACCGCTTTCCCGCTACCTATGGAAAAATACCTTTTATTAGGTGGTAATTGACATATGGACATATGGACGTTTGAGTAAAGAAATTTGGACTTTACAGTAAAGTAGCTGCGAGGCTTACTTTCTAATTTTGCATTGTAAACATAAAATACAGAGCAAAATGGAAAATAACAGCAACAACTCATCACGCAGGCAGTTCATACAACTATCTACGTTAGCCGCCGGTGCTACACTTACAAGCCCTTTGCAAATGTTTGGGCAAACTAATAACGGCAAAAGCAATCCAAAGAATATCCAGTCAAAAGGAATTGCCGGGAGAGATACATACAGCCCATTAGAGCCATGGGGCTTTGAACGCAGACCGGTTGGCGATACGGATGTTTTGGTAGAAATAAAATATTCCAGCATTTGCCATTCGGATATTCACACCATTAGAGGACATTGGGGGAAACAACCCTTTCCACAGGTTCCCGGGCATGAAATTGCAGGTATCGTTAAATCCGTTGGCAAAGGCGTGACCAAATTTAAAGTGGGCGATCGTGTGGGCGTTGGTGTAATAGCCGATAGCTGTTTGAAATGCAAGCCATGTAAAGAAGCACAGGAGCAGCATTGTGTTGAGGGAATGGTGGGTACTTACGGTGCACCTTACCCGGCAGAGCCAACAGGCATTACACAAGGCGGCTACGCTAATAATATTGTAACAAAGGAGCATTTTGTTTTCAAAATCCCTGATAACATGGATTTGAAATATGCCGCTCCGCTACTTTGTGCAGGCATTACAGTGTATTCCCCATTAATGAGAAATCAGGTAAAG
>CAKSVK010000104.1 GCA_934502905.1 uncultured Chitinophagaceae bacterium | reverse complement strand
GTTATGTATTGATCGCATACACCCTTCTTTTATTCCAGTTTTTTTACTGGACTAACTGGACAAGGCGAACGCTGGTCATTATGATAGCTGTTGGTATACTTGTATGGATATCCGACAACCTGCTGTGGCATGCACTGAAAGACAACAATTCTTTCTTTCGCATGTACTATAGCATTGCTTGTGCGGTGCTGGCAATACAGGTAATGAGCAGGCAGGTAATGGAAGTAAGGACAGGGCTGCACAGAAACGCTGTTTTTATGATTTGTCTGGCATTCACTATTTCATATGTTTACAAAGCATATTATGAATCGTTTAACCTGTTTCACATTGAAATAAATGCTAACTTTTATAAAATTATATGGAGTATGCTCAGTATGGTTAACGTTGTTGCCTATTCCATTTACACCTATGCAATCCTATGTATTCAGAAGAAATCACGTTTTATTATGCCCTTTTAACCTCCAGTATTGTATTGTTGGCCTTTATGAGCCTGTTTTTAAGCATGATGATCCGCTATCATCGAAAACGGTTAGCTGTTCAAAGGGATATAGAAGCGCGGAGCCTGGCTTTTTTTGAGCAGGAACGGGAACGTATGACCTTTGACCTGCATGATGCATTAGGCCCGTTGATAACCGCCATACATATCCGGTTAAACCTGCTAAATCCTCCCGATAATCATTCAAAAAGTTCGATCGATCAGATAAAGTTGCTGCTGAGCCAGACATTGGACAGGATAAGGGATATTTCCGGCAACCTGGTACCTAAAAGCCTGGAAGCGGAAGGGTTGCTGGTGGCATTAAAGGAGCTTTCAGGCACCATTCAGACGGAACACGGTCTTCCCGTCAACATACAGGCAATTAACCCTGTTCCCAGGTTGCAGAAAAGCCGGGAACTGCACCTGTACCGGGTGGTGGAAGAAATACTAAATAATGCAGCCAGGCACGCCGGTGCTACACAGGTATTTATACATATCTCTACCTCGCCTGATGGCAAAATGCTTAACCTGGTGTTGAATGACGACGGAAAAGGTTTTGATCTGAATAATGTAAAAAAGAAAAAAGGGTTAGGGCTCAGGCATATTATTGCAAGATGTGAGCTGCTGGAAGCGGAAATTCTCTGGGAAAGCAACCAGGAAACCGGCACCACCTACTATATCAACTTACCTGTAAATACAGCCGACCATGAATAAACAACCTTCCATCAAAGTAGTGCTAGCAGACGACCATTCCCTGGTGCGTGAAGGATTGGCCTTACTTTTAAATTCCACACCCGGCATTGAACTGGTAGGGCAGGCGGGCGATGGTGATGAATTGTTGTCCATTACAAAAAAGCTGGGGCCGGATGTTGCTATTGTAGATTTGAGAATGCCGGTAAAAACAGGTATTGAAGCTTTACGGGAAATAAATTCCTGGAAAGAAAAGCCCCGGTGTATGGCGATCTCTATGTTTGAGAATGAATACAAGATCGTGGAAGCTTTAGAAGCCGGCGCGATAGGTTATATCACCAAGCAGGCAACAAAAGATGAGTTCCTGGAGGCTGTGCATTTATTGTATAGAAACATTCCGTATTACTGCAAAACAACTTCGGTGAAGCTGGCAAAACTGTTGGGCAGAAGCCATTTTAACCCTTATGCGCCTACCGGGTACGGAAAGATATTTACGGCAATCGAAGAGCAGATCATACGGTTGATCTGCCGCGAGTTTTCAAGCATTGAAATCGCAAAAGAATTGTTTATGGGTAAACGGAATGTTGACCTGCACCGGGTAAAAATTCTACGGAAGATGAATGTAAAAACAACTGCCGGGGTAGCCATTTATGCCATTAAACACAACATCGTCTCACTGGATGACCTGGATGGTGGTGCTGTTGATAAATAAACCCGGAGACAATTTATCTTTGCACCCGATGGAATATTTCAAAAAGCTGCAGGAACTCCTGGACACTGAGAAAACCGAAGACAGGAAATCATTTGAAGAACTGCTTTCTACCACATCCGTACACAACAGGAGAGACAACGGGCTAAGCTGGTACCCCGTTGCCATACGTGATACGGAAATGACCCGCGGGGATTATCTTACCATAGAGCTGGAACGCACCACGCACCAGGATATCCCCCACCAGTTCCGGTTCGGCGCATCGGCAGTGCTGTTCTCTAATCACGATCCCAGAGAAGACCGTGTAGAGGGCATTGTGACTTACCAGGGAGGAAACAGGCTGAAGCTGAATATCCGTACCGATGAATTGCCCGACTGGACGCGCAATGGAAAGCTGGGGCTTGACCTGCTCTTTGATGAAAACAGCTACAGGGAAATGCAGGCAGCCTTAAAGCAGGCGATTGCTATTTCCGGGAACAGCAAGGAAAACCACCTGCTTAAAATACTGACAGGTGAGCAAAAGCCGTCCTTTGACACCCGCATAAAAATTCCCGGTAACCCGGTACTCAACCACTCCCAAAACGAAGCGGTAGCGAAAATTGTAACCGCCAATGACCTGGCCATCGTGCATGGTCCGCCCGGCACCGGCAAAACCACCACGCTGGTGCAGGCTATCAAAACATTAATACAACTGCAGCACCAACAGGTACTGGTATCAGCGCCCAGCAATGCTGCCGTGGATCTTTTGAGTGAAAAGCTTTCCAACGAGGGGCTGAACGTGATCCGCATCGGTAACCCGGCGCGGGTCTCTGAACGGTTGATGTCGCTTACCCTTGACAGTAAGATAGCGCAGCACGGCAGCACAAAGGAGATCAAAAAAATGAAAAAGCAGGCCAATGAGCTGCGGAATATGGCCCACAAATACAAACGCAACTTCGGAAAAGCAGAACGGGAGCAGCGTAAAGCCCTGTTTGATGAAGCGCACCGCATCCTGAAAGATGTAGAGAAAACGGAACAATATATCACGGACGATCTGCTGTCCAAAGCCCAGGTAATAGTCGCCACGCTAGTGGGATGTAACCACTACACCATCAGTCATCTCCGGTTTCATACCGCCGTGATAGACGAGGCCGGGCAGGCACTGGAACCAGCCACCTGGATACCTGCCCTGAAAGCACGAAAGCTGGTGCTGGCGGGTGATCATTGCCAGCTACCCCCCACTATTAAATCGGAGGAGGCGGCAAAAAAAGGACTGGCGGAAACCCTGATGGAAAAATGTGTGCGGCTGCACCCGGAATCAGTATCGCTGCTGGAAGAACAATACAGGATGCACGAGGCTATTATGCATTTCCCGTCTGTCATATTTTACGACAACCGGTTACGGGCAAACGCGGCGGTAGCACAACACCAGGTTGCAGCAACGGAAGCGCCGCTCCGGTTTATAGATACTGCCGGTTGTGGCTTTGAAGAAAAAAAGGAAGGTACCGCCACCTCCAATCCCGAGGAAGCCGCTTTTGTGCTGAAACATCTTACGCAATTGATCAAAACGCTGGAGAGTACTTATACACCAGAAAACTTTCCCACTGTGGGTATTATTTCTCCTTACCGCCTGCAATTGCAGGTGATACAGGAGCTGGCCGAAAACAACGCGGACCTAAAGCCATACCGCCACAAGATCACGGTCAACACCATCGACAGCTTCCAGGGACAGGAACGGGATATTATCTATATCAGCATGACCAGGAGCAACAGTGACGGTAATATCGGGTTCCTGACAGACACCCGCCGCATGAATGTTGCCATGACCCGCGCCCGCAAAAAGCTGGTAGTGATCGGTGACAGTGCCACCCTGAGCGAATTCCGGTTCTACGCTTCTTTTATTGAGCATACCGAAAAACACCAGGCTTACCAAAGTGCCTGGGAGTTTGCGGAGCTGTAAGATACAGGGTACACTTATCTTCGGTAAGCATAGTTCAGGTTTTCCTTTTATACAAAATTATCGGTCGGTGAGACACCATGGCCGTCAATTTAAGCCTGAAGGGCTTACAAGCGAATAGCCCCCAACAAAGTTGGGAGGTAAATCTTGAACGACTGACCACCGGTACAACCAGTGGTTATTCAAATTAAACCCCTTCAGGGTATTTTTACCGATTGTGTTCCTAAAGTTTATGGCTATGGTGAGACACCAACCGGTAGCAACCTTTACAGGCGGGTGGCGACACCCGCCTGCGCAGAAAATTTATTGATACTGACTAATAACCCAAAAAATCATTTGCATAGATCAGTGGATTTCACAGAATGATTCCATTAAAGTTCAATCAAGACGATAGTCTTCCCTGGTCTTTAAACAATAACAAACCCAAAAGCTGTCCGGGAAAAGTACCCCAATAATAATAGAGTATCGAAAAAGCTGTCACTATAACAGCCAACTGAATGTACCAAAGTCGTTTTATACACAGAACAGTGAACTTGGCAGCGAGGTCGAAGGCTGCCAGAAGGAGAAACATCATCAGTAAATAAGGCAGTACAAGAAGACTATAGCCCATGGTGCTGTCTACCCTGGAAACAGCGGCAGCCGCATCCACCATGCACAATACCATTGCAATAACAGCAGGTGTAAAAGATTTCCACCGGTTCCGGCGGGTAGCATTGACAGATGATTTACCGGGCATCTTATTGCTAAATTAACCTGGTTTTCCCGCTCCCCAAAATTGGTTTTTCATTTAGTTTTAATATATTAAATTGCGGAAAATAGCAGGAGAGACACACCATTTTTTGATCTGCCAATTACTTTCCGCCTGAGGCTATTTTCTGCTTGCAGCGATTGCTTTCTTATAACAAAAAAGAAGGAGCTTGATATGTTAGGTTTTCAGTTTTCATTATATGACCCCCGGGAGGAGGGAAAATCGAAATTTGAACAGTTATTGAACCTGTTCATGCAGATACTCAATTACACCAGCGGCGATGTAGGCGAGGCCCTGCAATGGCTGAATGAGCTGGATAAGAACTACCAGCTGACGGACAACGAATACGGAATGGGTGATTTCATTGAGGAGCTGAAGGAAAAAGGATATATCACGGAAGACAACCAGCGGGGAGAGATCAGGATCACACCAAAAACGGAGCAGGGTATCCGGAAAAGGAACCTGGAGGAAATATTCGGTAAGCTTAAAAAGACAAAAGCCGGCGACCACCATAGCTTTAAGCCCGGGCAGGGCGACGAGCAAAACCCCGAGACCCGCCAGTTCCAGTTTGGCGATATGCTGGAGCAGATCGACTTCACGGAATCCATCCGCAATGCGCAGATCAACCACGGTGTGGAATCCTTCCGCATGCAGGAAGACGACCTCAGCATCCGGGAAACGGATTTCAAAACGCAAACCTCTACCGTGCTGATGATCGACATCTCTCACTCCATGATCCTCTATGGTGAAGACCGGATCACGCCGGCAAAAAAAGTAGCCATGGCCCTGAGTGAGCTCATCAAGACCAAATATCCCAAAGACACACTGGACATAGTAGTATTCGGCAACGATGCCTGGCCGATAGAAGTAAAGGATCTCCCCTATCTGCAGGTAGGACCCTATCATACTAATACGGTAGCCGGACTGGAAATGGCAATGGACATTTTACGGAGGAGAAGAAATCCTAACAAGCAGATCTTTATGATAACAGATGGAAAGCCTACCTGCCTGAAGATCGGCAAACGTTATTATAAGAACAGTTTCGGGCTGGACCGGAAAGTGGTCAACCGGTGTATGAACCTGGCAGCGCAATGCAAGAAGCTGAAAATACCGATCACCACCTTCATGATAGCCACGGATCCTTATCTCCAGCAGTTTGTGCAGGAATTTACGGAAACCAACAACGGGAAGGCATTTTTTGCATCGCTGGACAACCTGGGTTCCTTTATATTCCGGGATTTTGAATCAGGCAAAAGAAAAACAGTTTATTAACCAACAGATTGAATAAAGACGACAATGGACATATCAAAGATCACAACTTTAGGCGCATTAAAAAAAAGTGGTTACAAACCCAAAAGCATAAAAGAGGAGATACGGCAGAACCTGATCAAAAACCTGCAACTACAGGAAAACAGTTTTTCCGGCATCATTGGCTATGAAGATACCGTGATACCGGATGTAGAAAGAGCGCTATTGAGCAAACACAACATACTCCTGCTCGGACTGCGCGGACAGGCAAAAACCAGGATCGCAAGACAAATGACTTCCCTGCTGGATGAATATATCCCGGTAGTGGAAGGCAGCGATATCAACGACGATCCTTTTCATCCCATATCGAAATATGCCCAGGACCTCATAACAGAAAAAGGGGACAATACACCGGTCCGATGGCTGCACCGTTCGGAAAGATACGGTGAAAAACTCGCGACACCCGATGTAAGCGTTGCCGACCTGATCGGTGATATAGATCCCATCAAGGCTGCCAACCTGAAGCTCAACTTCGCCGATGAAAGGGTGATCCACTATGGCATCATTCCCAGGAGTAACAGGAGCGTATTTGTGATCAATGAGCTGCCCGACCTGCAGGCGAGGATACAGGTAGCGCTGTTCAATATACTGGAGGAAGGCGATATCCAGATCAGGGGATTCAAGCTGCGTATGCCGCTGGATATACTGTTTGTGTTCACCGCTAACCCGGAGGACTACACGAACAGGGGATCTATTGTAACACCGTTAAAAGACAGGATAGAAAGCCAGATATTAACACATTATCCAAAATCGCTGGAGCAGGCGTTGGAGATCACGGAACAGGAAGCGGAGATCAGCGAGGAGCAAAAGCATAAAGTACGGATAAGCGACCTGGTAAAACGCCTGATCGAGCAGGTTGCCTTCGAGGCCAGGAGCAGTGAATTCGTAGACAAGAAAAGCGGCGTAAGCGCCCGTTTGACCATCGCTGCTTTTGAAAATGCCGTGAGCGCTGCAGAGCGCCGGGCGATCATCAACAATGAAAATGAAACCCAAATTTGGATATCCGACCTGGTGGGTATCATTCCCGCTGTAACCGGCAAGGTGGAGCTGGTATATGAAGGAGAACAGGAAGGCCCTTACCAGGTAGCGTTTAACCTGCTGAACAAAGCCATCCGGACACAGTTCACACAATATTTTCCCAGCCCTGATTCTTTTAAAAGAAGAAAGAACACGCAGCAAAAGGAAGACAATAATCCTTACCGCCCCATCATCACCTGGTTTGACCAGGGCAACAACCTGGACCTGCTCTTCAATGCAAAAGACAAGGAAAAAGTACAGGCTTTATACCATGTAAACGGCTTGTACGGACTGGTGAAGAAAACTTATCCGCATGGCAACGAAAACGAAACAGCCCTGCTGATGGAGCTCGTCCTGCATGGGCTATCGGCATTTTCACTCATCAGCAAAAAAGTGCTGGGTGATAAAATTGAGTTCAACGATTTAATGGGCTCCATGCTGAACATGGGAAGCGGAACAGACTATGAGGAAGAGGAAGATGATTTTGAACAACAGTAAAATTATTATCCGGGAATACGATTGGTACTTATATAACCATTAAGGAGTTCAGAAAATTAAGTAAAGGATCTTAATGTACCTTTTCTTAATGGTTTGCAATAGAAGGTATCATTAATCTTTGTATAAACGAAATGGGCTTGCTGTTAATATGTGAGTAGTCCTCACCAAGCCGAAACATCATACGATAGCAGACCAAAGGGTACCCACGCGCCGGCGTAACCCTTTTTTATGTACGCATATTTAACATTTTCAATTGCATCGCTGCATGAAAGTTGCATGGTAATGACTGATAACAAATACAATATTATGAGTAAAGTTAGCCGGTTCAAAGCGCTCCATGCAAAAGACGATGTGTTGTTATTGGGAAATGTCTGGGATGCACATACAGCCTCCCTGGCGGAAAAAGCAGGCTATGAAGCCCTCGGTACTTCCAGTCATGCCATTGCATTTTCGCTCGGGTATGCCGACGGGGAGCAAATAGGTTTCGAGGAATTATTGTTTGTGCTGAAGCGGATCGCCGCAAAAGTGACCATCCCCTTGTCGGTGGATTTTGAAGCCGGGTATTCCAATGATCCCGATACCGTAGCAGGTTATGTAAAACAGCTTACCGATATCGGCGTTGTGGGCATCAACCTGGAAGACGGGCAGGTGAAGGAAGAAAAACGTATCCTCGGTGATGCCTCCCTGTTAGCAGATAAAATAAAAGCCATCAAGGCCAAAACCGATATTTTTATCAATGCCCGTGCAGATACCTATACAACAAAGGCCGGCAATGCCCTGGAAGAGTCCATCCGCAGGGCCGGTATTTATAAGGAAGCAGGCGCCGATGGCATATTCATCCCATTGATGGAAAAGCAGGAAGACATAAAACAGTTTGTCGGAAAAGTGGACCTGCCGTTGAATGTATTCGTTACTCCTGCCCTGCCGGGTATACGGGAACTGGCTTCGCTGGGGGTGAAAAGAGTAAGTCATGGCGCCAAACAATATGATGCTCTTTTGAAAAAAGCAGCAGAAAATTTTGAGCGGTTCAAAGCGACCGGCGATTATAGTATTATACTTTCCTGATGAGAGGCTATTGAGTCCTTCCACGGCACGCGAGGCTGCTATTTCACCGCAAAGGCGCTATGAAGTGTTAAGGGGGCAAAACGGCTCCCTTTTCGAGCCCTGCGCAAACGGCAAGTGGTGCCCGGTGACGTGTCCCCACGTAACTTTTGAAATTGGAATATCAGGAGAATAATTCACTTTTTACCGGTTGCTGATTTGCAGACGCAGTCTGCGAGAGAGAACTCGGCTACCGAATGGCTGTACAGTCTGTTTACAAAAGGCTTTATGGCAGACTCCCTTCTGCGTAGGAGCGCAAGAGAGGGAGGAATGAATCAGTATGCCATCGCCTCGTTTAGGCGGCAAGTGGAGACACTTACCGGGGCAACCGTCGCCCGGTTACGTGCCCTCACCTAACTTTTGAAATATCAGGAGAATAATCCACTTTTTACTGGTTGCTGATTTACACAATGAGAAACCCGCTTGCCGACGTAACGTATGGTTTATAAAAGACTTTATGGCGACTTCTCCCGCGTTAGGAGTAACAAGAAAGAGGGAATGAGAAGTGAAATAAAAATTTTTCGTCTAAAAAATTAAAAATAGTTGGAAAATTACAAATCTTTCATCTTACTTTGTATTTCAAAGTAAAATATTCGGCGCCCTGCGCCATTTTTTAGAATCATTCACTTTGAATTACAAAGCACTTTTAAAATGAACAAGGTCAACGATTATCAGAGAGCAATCCGCCGCTGGCTGGTCTTTTTTATCATTTGCCTCGCGCTCAGCGGTATCACTGCTTTTGCCATCGAAACGGAACTAACCTGGATACTCTCCTGGTGGCCGGAAGACAGCTCCGGATTTCATTACTGGTTGCTGACATGCCATACTGCCATCAGTGAAACCAACTTCCATTATCCACAGGTGGCTTACGGCTACGACTGGCTGGCTTTTGCACACCTGGTGATAGCAGTTGCTTTTATCGGGCCGCTGAAAGATCCTGTCAAAAATATATGGGTGATTGAATTCGGGATGATAGCCTGCGGAATGGTATTCCCGCTTGCGTTCATTGCAGGATATATCCGGCAAATACCATTGTACTGGCAGTTGATCGATTGCTCATTCGGGTTGATCGGACTTATTCCCTTGTATGCCAGCTATAAAAAAACACAACAATTACAAAGCCTGTTATCACAAAAATAGTTTGACCATGCACACACAAGAAGCCTATTCTCCAACCGGCCAGGTTTTCAACATGGGACTGGTTATCCTGTTCCTGTCGCTTTTCCTGTTCTGCCTGCCCTTCCTGTTTCAGGTGGAAGAAGGATTGTTCCTGATCAATATCCTTTTAACCGCATTGTATTTCATTATACTACTGGTGGCCGGAAAACTCAGGAAAGGACGCAACGGCATCTATGCCATGTTCGTATTCCTGACCCTTTTCCTTATCAGCGCCTATGCGCTCAACAGGGAAATGGATGTGTTTAAAACCTCCGTCACCTGGTTGTCGGTATTATTAACCATTGCCTGCACCAATCTTATTTTGTTTTCCTATGGCAAAAACATCCCCCGGCCTGTTTTGTATGGTATGAGCTTTATTGCCGGGCTCTCCTTTTTCCTGTTCGGGTACCTGGCCATCTACCTTGTTCCCTTATACGGGCTGAGTGTCATCGCCGGCATTTTTCTTGGCATATCACTGCACACCTTTGTTCCTTTACTTTTTTGCATTTATATCCTGGTGTTCATTCACAAACAAAAAAAGGTTAACCGAAAATACAGTTACTATTTCCGTGCAGGCATAACATCGGCACTTATCCTGTTCCTCTCCTATACGTTTGTATGGAATGCTCACCTCAGGGCATTGCATACCATCCGGGATAATGATCTTCCCGGGTGGGTGGCAAAAGCCCGTAAAAGCAAACCCGATAACATAACTGAAAAGATACTGAAAACCGGGCTAGCCTATAGTGTACCGGCAGATGATCTGTCTGACTTTCTCTGGTCAACCCCACGTATGGGGATTTTCGGAGAAATGAAACACGATCCGCTGGTGATGACAGCCGCCCTGTTTGCAGGTAAACCCAAAATAGAGCCGGACGACAGGATCAGGATACTGAACACGATATATGATGTCCGGTATAATGCCGAAGAAAGATACTGGTCGGGAGATAACCTGGCGACAACAGACGTTAACAGCCGGATTGAAATTTGGCCGGATATGCGCCTGTCCTATACCGAAATGGTCTTGGATGTTCTTCACCAGAAAAATAGGAATAGCTGGAGCCGCCAGCAGGAAGCCATTTACACCTTTCAACTTCCGGAGGGAAGCGTGGTGACATCGTTGTCGCTATGGATAGAAGGTAAAGAGGAAAAAGCGGTGCTCACTACAAAATCAAAAGCTGCTGAAGCATATAAGACCATTGTGGGAGTTGAAGTACGTGACCCATCTGTAGTACACTGGCAGGAAGGCAACAGGGTATCTGTACGTGTATTTCCGGTAGTTGCAGGTGAAAGCCGTCGTTTCAAAATAGGCATAACTTCTCCCCTGCTCGTATCCGGAAAACAGTTGCTGTATCAGCCCGCCTATTTTACAGGACCGCCGGCTACCCACGCAGAAGAAACGACCCAGGTTCATTTTTCGGGTCAACCGGGATCCATCCGCACACCTGCAGGGTTTAAAAAAACAGCAAACGGTCTTGAAAGAAAAGGCAGGTATGCCGCTGACTGGCAGCTGGCAATGTCTAAAACAGAAGTTATTCCTTCGGCTTTCACTTTCAACGACACGACCTACCGGCTGCAACCTGTTGGTAATACGTCGGAAACGGCCGATATCCAAAACGTGTACCTGGATATCAATGCGGCATGGACCCAAAAAGAATTTAACAGGATGCTCAGGCTGTTAAAAGGGAAATCAGTTTTTGTTGCCAGTGAAGATCAGCAGATCATAACACTGACCGAAGAAAACCAATCAGACCTCTTTACCACACTCTCTGAAAATCGTTTCAGCCTGTTTCCTTTTCATAAGATAAAAGAGCATAAACAGTCCCTGGTGATCACAAAAACAAATGCACTTTCCCCTACGCTGGATGATATCAAAGATGCCGACATGGTTCGTATGCTGAAAAAAAGCTTCTCAGACGGGCATCGTATCAGGCTGTTCAACATCGGAACGGAATTAACCCCTTACCTGAAAACCCTGAAGGAATTCCGTACATTTTATTATGCCCATGGCGATATCAGCCACCTTCATGCATTAATCAGCTCCGGTCGTTTTCCCGAACCGCGGGAAGCAAATAACCAGGTGATCATCGAAGCGGCGGATATTATGATAGAAGCATCTCCTGTTCCTGCAGAAAAAGCTACGGCGCCTGATCACCTGATGCGCTTATTCGTCTACAACAATATCCTCAAAAAGAACGGAACGGCCCTGCTGACCGATGGTGAACTTGAAGCGCAAATACTGGAGGAAGCGCAAACGGCCTATGTTGTTACGCCTGTTTCCAGCCTCATCGTCCTGGAAACACAAAAAGACTACGATCGCTTCAATATAGAAGACAGCAAAAGCAGCCTTAAAAATGCCGCCCTTCATTCTAAAGGAGCTGTACCCGAACCACATGAATGGGCGCTGATCATCATGGTCGGCTTATTACTGGTTTACCTGAAATGGAAAAATAAACTCGCGTTAAAAACAGGCAGATGATCACATTTCCCATTCAAAAAACAATATTGCACAGCTGGCCGCCCGCATTAGCGATGGTCGTTTACCTGTCTGCCGCCTTTTTCTCACTGGAAAGCTACCTGAGGTGGCAATCTCCTGTATTCTACCTGAGATTATTTACGATATTTCTCACCTGCAGGGAGACGACAACCAGGCAACCTTCCTTTCATTATGGTATAGCAGCCATCATAACGGGAATCATCACCTGTATTTTCCCGGTCAAAACATTATTTTTCTTCTTTGCTTCCTTTATCCTGTTCTATGTGCTGGAAAGCTACCGGGGAAAGCTAACTCACCTTTCACTTTTTGCACTCCTGCTGACCTCTCCCCTCTGCAGCCATTTTATCCTGCAATTCGGTTTCACCATCCGTTTGCACCTTACTGCCATTGCGGGCCATATGCTGAAAGTTATGGTTCCGGACACAACAGTACGTGGTAATATCATCACTATGAACGGATCAGCATACGCAGTTGACCCTGCCTGTATGGGGCTCAATATGATGGTCACCTCTCTTATCACAGGCATATTGCTTATAACGCTCCGCCAACAGAAATTAGACACCCGCGTCCGGATGCTTCACACATGTATACTGCTTGGTTGTATTGTATTGTTGAATATCATCTGCAACCTCATGCGGATACTGGTAC
>CAKSVK010000103.1 GCA_934502905.1 uncultured Chitinophagaceae bacterium | reverse complement strand
GCACCTGCAATTTGACAGGACACATATGACGTCTTTGTTTGAGAACGCTACGGAGGGGATCGTATTGACAGACGGAGCGGGTAATATTGTATTGGCAAATCCATCTGCGGAGCAGATATTCGGATATGACTCCCACGAACTGATCGGTAAGCCCATTGAAGTTCTCATCCCCCGTAAATTTTTTTCTCATCACAAGGAGTTGCGGAAAGAATTTTATCAAAACCCGTCTAACCGTACCATGGGCTCGGGGCGCGATCTGTATGCCGTCCGTAAAAACGGCTCGGAGTTTCCTGTTGAAGTGAGCCTGAGTTATTATCGCCAGAACCAGGAACAGTACGTAATTGCATTTGTGGTGGATATAACCACCCGTAAGGAGATTGAAAAGAGCATACAGCAAAAGCAAAAAGAGCTGGAACTGATCACCCAGGAGATACAACACCTGAATACCCAACTGGAAGGCAAGGTGGAGGAACGAACTGCCATCCTGAAAGATGCGCTGGAAAAGCTGGAGCAGTCGCAGGTAGAGCTGAACGAGGCGCTGAAAAAGGAAAAACAACTAAATGAGCTCAAAAGCCGTTTTGTATCTATGGCTTCACATGAGTTCAGGACCCCGCTCAGCACCATTCTTTCATCCGCCACATTGGTATCAAAATACCCGCTTACGGAGGATGAAAGTAAAAGAGAAAAACATATTGTAAGGATCAAGGAAGCGGTGAATCACATGAATGAGCTCCTGGAGGATTTCTTATCGCTGGGAAAACTGGAAGAAAATAAGATCGGGTTCGTTCCCGCGATATTTTCTCCCAGGGAATTCCTGGAGGAAATCATAGATGAAATGCAGGCACAGACAAAAAAGGGGCAAAAAATAGAGCTGGCCTATGAGGGTGCCAATAGCTTTTATACGGATAAAAGGGTGCTGAAAGTAACCTTGTTGAACCTCTTGTCCAATGCTATAAAATTCTCCGGTGAAAATCTTCCTATCAGCGTAGCGGTATCCAACAAAGAGGAGATATTGCGCATCTCGGTTAGAGACCGCGGGATAGGGATACCAGAGGAAGATATACCCTACCTGTTCGATACTTTCTTCCGGTCTAAGAATGCTTCCAATATACAGGGTACCGGCCTGGGGCTGCCTATTATCAAACGTTATCTTCAATTGCTGGGTGGAACCATTCAGATAAATAGCAGGCTGAATGAAGGGACAGAAATACAGATCACCATCTGTTCCGACAAAGAGCCGGAATAATAAGGTATTACATGCAGACCTCCATATTTACGAAAATGCCTTCCTCTGTTTGTTTTACAGGCCAATGTTTCAGGTAATATCCTTCGCCGCTTACATTTCTCCCGCTTTTCATGCAGAACTTATACCGGTGGAGAGGACAAACTACGTTTCCGAGTGCGTCAATATAACCTTCTGACATCATGCCGCCGGCATGCGGACAGGTATAGGTAAAGGCAAAAAGCCCGTTTTTAAAACGCCCTAAACATATCTTTTTCCGGTCGATCGTTACTGTAGCAATATTGTTGTCGCCGAATTCAAGCTCATCAAGGGTCATTGCCACTTTTATCCAGTTGTCGCCTGCTGTGGCCATATAAAAGGTTTAGTGTATTGCGCCGGCTAATAGCCGCTTTGTTAAAACCCTGTTTTATAAGGATAACGCACCTGGTACATTTCCCTGACTTTATGGATCAGCACCGTGCGGAGCTCTTCCATATTATCTTTTTCTAATGCGGAAATAAAAACACAGGCGCTATGGGTTTCGTTTATCCATCTCTGTTTCAGGTCTTCCAGCAGTTGCGCTTTTGTTTCCTCATCCAGCCATTCGTCAAAGGTGTTTTTAGTGTACAGGTCCATTTTATTAAACACGTATATGACCGGCTTATTGTGACAGTTCAGCTCCTGCAGCGTTTTATTCACCACCGCCATCTGATCCTCATATTGCGGGTGGGATATATCGATGACATGAAGGAGGATATCGCTTTCTTTTACTTCATCCAGCGTGCTTTTAAAGCTCTCCACCAAATGATGCGGCAGCTTGCGGATGAACCCTACGGTATCGCTGAGCAGGAACGGGGTATTGTCCATTACCACTTTCCGGGTAGTAGTATCCAGGGTGGCAAACAGCTTATTCTCCGCAAATACTTCACTTTTGCTCAGCACATTCATCAGGGTCGATTTCCCAACATTGGTATACCCTACAAAAGCCACCCGTATCAATTCTCCACGATTTTTACGCTGGGTCTGGGCCTGTTTGTCAATTTCAGATAAACGTTTCCTTAAAAGGGAGATCTTTTCACGTACGATCCGGCGGTCTGTTTCTATTTCTGTTTCCCCGGGACCCCTGGTACCAATACCGCCTCCCAGTCGTTCCAGGTGTTTCCACATCCCGCGCAGCCTGGGTAGTATATACTGGTATTGTGCCAGTTCCACCTGCGCTTTTGCCTGTGCGGTTTTAGCCCGGTTGGCGAAAATGTCCAGTATCAGGTCGCTTCTGTCCAGCACCTTGATCTTCAGTACTTTTTCAATATTGCTGATCTGGGATCCGGTAAGTTCATCATCAAATATGGCGATCTCGATATCACCCTTGCTTTGTATATACTCCGCTATCTCCTCCAGCTTTCCCTTACCGATAAATGTTTTGCTGTCGGGGTGCGGCAGCTTCTGGTAGAAGGTCTTTGCCGTTATAGCGCCGGCTGTTTCCGCCAGAAATGCAAGCTCTGCAAGGTACTCCTTTAATTGCTGTTCCGTCTGGCTCTTATGCACCAGCCCTACCAGCACTGCTTTTTCCTCGTTGGAGAGTTTTGTCTTTTTATCTATCAAGCTGTAAATATTTCGGGGAGCAAAGGTAATCCTCTTAAAAATAAAAACGGACGGTAAAACCCGCCCGTTTCCAGTCAATTATTTTTAAAAATATCCTGCTACAGTCCGCTGACGGCAATACCGATAGTATAAGGACGTACATCAGGACCTGCTCCTTCCCGGAAGAACTCATTCAGGTGGAAGGTGCCAAACAGGGAAAACGGTCCGTATCCCACCCTCAGCGTTCCCGCCAGGCGGGTACTGTTAAAGTTCCTTTTATCCCTTAACCTTGTGGTATAACCGCCATAACCTTCAGGATCACTGGTGACCCTTGCTTTGGTATAAGCATTGATCAGGGTTCCCACTTTCACGCCCAGGGCCACTTTAAAGGTTTTGTTGTAGTTCTCCGGCCTGGCTGCCCAGCGCAACTCCAGCGGTACTTCCAGGTAGCTGGTAGCCAGCTTGTAACGTTTGTACTTGTAGTTGGTTTCGTTGGCAAAACCCAGGGGGTATTTCCGCAGGTCGATGGTAGTGGTTTTGAAATACATATTATCCCATCCCATGCCCACACCTACTGCCACGCTGTATTTGGGACTTGATTTGAAACGGAAGTCATACAGGAATGCCAGGTTAAAGGAAGTAGTGTAACCACCATTCCTGAGCGAATCGGGCGCCCCGGACCATCCATGGTATCCGTACTGAAGCATCACATGGTCGGCGGCTCTGCGGTTCAACTGATCCCTGTTCAGGGTTTTCGGAGGTGTATCTGTTACTACCACGCTATCTACCTCCTGTGCAAACAATAAATTACCGCATATCACCAGGGAAAAGATCAATAAAATCCGCTTCATAATTTTATTTGAATAACAAATGTATTTGTGTACAGGTTAATAAAAGGTTAAAGAGACTCCTTCCATTCTTCGTTTCTTCGCTTCAAACGGCGGCAAAAGTACTACAAATCGTGGTTTGGCGTCAAAAAAGATATACATGCGTGTGGCAAGATGCCCAGGCCTGTGTTACACATTAAACCTGAAATGCATGATATCGCCATCCTCTACCAGGTAGTCTTTACCCTGAACAGCCAGCTTCCCGGCATCGCGGCAGGCAGCTTCTGATTTATATTGTATAAAATCTTTGTATTTGATCACCTCGGCCCTGATAAAGCCTTTTTCAAAATCCGAGTGTATCACACCGGCTGCCTGCGGCGCCAGCATACCCCTGGTGATGGTCCAGGCTCTTACTTCCTGCACGCCCGCCGTAAAATAGGTGATCAGGTTCAGCAGGTGATAGGTGGAACGGATCAGGCGGGTGACGCCGCTTTCTTTCAACCCCATATCTTCCAGGAACATCTGCCGGTCTTCGTAACTTTCCATTACGGCTATTTCGCTTTCTATGGCGGCGCTTACAAAAAGGATCTCCGCTTTTTCATCTTTCACCAGCTCCCTTACGGCATCAGTATGCTTATTACCTGTTACGACACTTTTCTCATCTACGTTACACACATAGATAACCGGTTTAATGGTCAGCAAAAAGGTATCGTCTACAAATTTTTCGCGGTCTTCCTTACTGATGTCAAATGAACGGGCATTTTTTCCCTGCTCCAGGTGCTTTTTCAATGCCTGGAGGATCTCCAGCCCCCGTACCTGCTCTTTATCGCCGCTGGTACGGCTCACCTTTTCCACACGGCTTATTTTTTTGTCAATACTGTCCAGGTCCTTCAGCTGCAGCTCCGTATCAATGATCTCTTTATCCCTCACCGGGTTCACATTTCCATCCACGTGGATCACATTCTCATCCTCAAAACAGCGCAGCACATGTATGATGGCGTCGGTGTTACGGATATTTCCCAGGAACTGGTTACCCAGCCCTTCGCCCTTGCTTGCTCCCTTCACCAGTCCGGCAATATCTACAATCTCCACTGTTGTCGGCACTACTCTTTCCGGCTTTACCAGCTTCTCCAGTTCGATCAGCCTTTCATCCGGCACGGTAATAACACCCACATTCGGTTCGATGGTGCAGAAGGGAAAATTGGCAGCCTGCGCTTTTGCGCTGCTCAGCGCATTAAATAAGGTTGATTTTCCCACATTGGGCAGTCCTACAATGCCAGCTTGTAATGCCATAGTTATTCAGTTTCAATGGTGTACCCCCCGGTACAGGTTTTTTAAAGGGGGCAAAGGTAACATTGCAGCAGAAATTAAAAAAACAAACCGCTTTTACCCGGCGGTACCCGTATCGCCAGTTTTACCGGTTGCCTGTTTTCTTGCTAACTTTATCTTCCGGCTTGTAACTTTTTTTACTGCAGCGCGTATTAGGTATATTAAATGAAGAACTGAAAAGGTTAATAACTGACTGTAGATGACTGAAAGAGAATACAATGAATGCGTTACCAATTATGCGGATAATGTTTTCAGGTTTATATATAAAAGCCTGAGGAATGAAGAGGATGCCCGGGATATTGTACAATCCGCTTTTGAAAAAATGTGGAAAACCAGGGAGTCCGTGGAATATGCGAAAAGTAAATCTTTTTTGTTTACGGTGGCGTACAACCAGATGATTGATCATATACGTAAGGAAAAAAGAGTGGTGCTCAGGGAAGAATTCAGGGAAGACGTAAGTATAAAGCAACCGGATAACAACATTAAGAAGATACTGGAACAGGCGTTGGACCGGCTGAATGAGACCCAGAAGTCCCTGGTTATGCTCAAAGATTATGAGGGATATTCCTATGAGGAAATAGGCAAAATTACCGGTTTGAGCGAAAGCCAGGTAAAAGTGTACCTCCACCGTGCCAGGGTACAGTTGAAAGAATACCTGGTAAAGATGGATAACCTTATTTAACAAGTGTAGTGATGAATGTAACAAGACATAATTACGAGGAGTTTTTTCTGCTGTATGTGGATAATGAATTGAGCATACAGGAGAGGAAAGCAGTAGAAGACTTTGTAGATGCCCACCCTGAGCTCAGGGAAGAGCTGGAAGCATTGTTGCAGACACAATTGAAGGCGCCCGGGTTGACATTTGATAAATCCGCGCTGTATAAGCCTGCTGTTGACGAAGAGTTTCTGGTTCAATATATAGACAATGAACTGAATGATGCAGAACGGGAAAAAATAGAGTTATATGTGAAGGAAAATGAAGCGGCAGCAAAAGAGCTTGCTTTACTGCAACGTACCGTCCTGGAGCCAGAGCCTATTACTTTTGGAAATAAAGAAGTCTTATACCGCAGGGAAGCCAAAGTGATACCAGCCTTTCACTGGCGTCATATGCTGGCAGCCGCCTCTGTTCTGCTGATAGGCGCTTTGTTATGGATAAGTAAAGAGATGCTGACACCTTCTGTTGATACCGAAAACAGCATTGCAGGAGTAACTGTGAACAAAAGTGAAGATCCGGCACGGGAAAAAGAGGTGTCCCGGGTAACGCCAGTAGAGCCCAAAAGTGAGAAGGATCATAATGCGGCAAGTACACAACAGTCTGCAGAAGGCAACGAAAAAGTAATAAAGCCCCGGCAGCCCGGTACAGAAAAGCGGAGAGAGAATGTTGAACTCCGGGTGGAAAAGACAACTCCTGGCATCTCATATGTTCCAGAAGCCGGGGTTACAGAGAAAATGGAAAATGCAGGAAAAACGGAAAGTTTTCTCAAAGAACCGGCAGAGATAAAGATGCCGGTAAAAGAAGAGCTGGCAAAAGCCGTAAGACCGGTAATACTGAACGAGGAAGATTTTCAGGGGGATGATAAAGAAACAACGGCGGCAGTTATACCTAACAGTATTCTTCCGGAAGAAATAGAGAAGGAGAACAGGCAAAACGGAAATATACGCGGGCTTTTAAGAAGAACGTCCCGTTTTATCAATAGAAGCAAAGTCACCGAACCCGATACGGAAGAGGCGGATGACAAATCTGTAGTAAGGATAGCCAGCTTCGCTATCGCAAAAAAATAAGCATTTAATTTTTTAAATTTAAGACGATGAAAAAAACACATCTTTTGATGGGAGGGTTATTGTTGTGCTTTGCAGCCAGCGCCCAGACGGATCCGGAAAAAAAAGCCGATACGGTAAAAGTAGGCAGCATAATCATCATTAAAGACGGAGAAACAAGCACCGAGATCATTACGGAAACACAGGTGGATAAGCCCAGGCACAAGCCCCGGCGGCAGAAAGGACGGGTATCTACCAACTGGATCGTACCTGATATCGGGTTTACCAATTATCACGATAAAACAGATTACAGTTCAGCAGAAGCGCAGAACTTTGTACACGGTCAAACAACGGGGCACCCCGCCGATAAAAGTGATTTTGCCCTGAAACCGTCTTCGTTCAACCTGAATGTATGGCTGTTCCTGCAAAGAGTCAGCCTCCACAAGAATTATGTGAACCTCAAATATGGTATTGGTGTGGACCTGAACAGGTATTATTATAAATCGGATATCCGGTATATAGACGGACCGCAGCCGTATGTGGAAAGGCAACATGTTTCAATGGACTACAATCGCCTGGTCGCCGATTATGTGACCGTGCCCCTGATGCTGAATGTGAATCCCAACCCCGGCAAAAAATATGGACTGAGCTTTAGCGTGGGCGCCAGCGCCAGTTACCTGTATCGCGGGCGCAATCGCCAGAAAAGCGATGACTTCGGTAAATACAAATTGAACAGCGATTTTAATATGGAAAGATGGAAGTTGGCTTATATTGCAGAGCTGGGACTGGGACCGGTGAAGCTATACGGATCCTACTCCATCACCCCATTACACCAATACGGCGTAGATATTCATCCTTATACGGTGGGCATACGTTTTAGCGGACTATAACTTTTTTTCAGTTTTCTCATGTTAACACAGCCTTCGTTTCTACGAGGGCTTTTTTGTTGTGAAAAACTTATTAACGGGCAACAGGGATATAGGACAAGGGAATATGATCCACCCGGTATTTCCTTTTAAAATCAATTTTAAAGTAAAAGAAGATCAATAAAAGGGCGGCGGTGATAAAGAACAAGATTCTTCCGACAGATGAAAACTGAAATGCCATGGGAAGTATGATAGCACCTGTTACCAGGATAGCCGCCAGAATGAACAGCTTATACAATGTGCTTCCATAGCTGAGTACTGTATTTTCTGCCAGTCCGTTTTCCCAGATCCGTTTGTGCAAAGCCAGCACAAACGCAAGGTAGCTATTCGATACCGCTGCGACATACCGGTTGTCCTCTTGGTTAACTTTAACTCTCCTCATCTTATTATTTTCAACCCTGTAGAAAGCAAGGTTTTTAAAATGCAGCCGTTGCCCGTTTTTCAGGTGTATATCCATACCATACCAGCCTATATCCGGTTTGCTCAGGTGTATCTTCAGGATGTCGCTATAAGAGGCGCTATGTGTTGCAGGATTTTCCCTGCCAGGTAGGATAATAGTGTATGTAAGATGACTTTCATACAGGATGCATTCTGTATGTTTTTTGTTCCGGGCGATATAAGCATAACGGATGGCATCGTTTTCCATAATTAACTACCTTATTGCGATCATGTTACAACGTAAGATACCTTTTTGTTGGTATATCCGTGTACATCATAATTTAAAAGGAGGGGAAACGCGGAGCGCCACGATGTATCCTGAAGTTGCCAGGTATTCAATTTCCACTTCTTTGCCAACGAGGTCTTTAGCATTATCGAAAGTTATACCCGGCTGTAATTTCCCTGTTGAGATGCTGTTTAGGATCGAAAATTCATTTGTTTGAGTGTACCCGTCGGGAATTTCATCGGGTTCCAATATAAGCCACAGGTTTTTTAATCTTGTTCTAAATCCCGTAATCGTCTTTATGTCTTTTACTGTATTACGTCTCACGATCAGCTTTTCTTCCCGCGGCCATTTTAAAAACCATAGCTCCATTACCCCGAAGAATAAAATACCTGAGCCGATTATGACATAAACAGCAACATCCCATATATTGAAAAGAAAACCCAGTATGACTGATACGATCGAAAAGGTAACAAACATAGACGTCTGGATCCCGGTTTTATGTTTGTTTCTTTTAATGATCAGTTCTTGCGGCGCGTCTGAGATGCTTATCATTGTTACTTGCTTTTAGGCAGGCTTTTTATGAAGATACGGGTAAACCCAGATATGACTTGTTGCTGTTACCGCTGTACGAAGTTACTTGCTGTACGAAAGTCTCCCAACTTCGTATTTTTTATGTTCCCCCGGGGACTCCCGTCCCGGATAGTGAGTAAGCTCCAATCATAAGATTGTAACCTCCGACTAGTGTCATGTCAAACATGAATTTTCATTTGAGGTCTCCCGCAGATCCCGCTGAATTCCGCAGATAATCAAAGTCTTCTGCGCTTATTTGCGAAATCAGCGGGAAATGTTATCCATCGTTTTATCGCTGACATGACATTAGCGCAGGTTTGCTACGCTTTGTGGCGTTGGCTGACCTGTGCTTTGGTTTTACTCATTTATTCCTGCAGCATCCAGGCTAATCATAGCGCATTATCTTGCCGTTAGCCATGTATGGATAGATTAGTGGTTGGAGGCACAACTTGTCCTGTTTGCGGGAGGTCTGGCCAGGCACCGGACTAATGTTGTACACTGCCCATTTCTAATCATTCAAGCGATTCTCCATATCCATTCTTTGATGTAAGACCCTTATGATTTCAATGCCACGCTGTTTATCAATGAGCCGGTAAAAAATTATGTGCGATTTAACTCTTGAGCAGCGATAGTCCTTCCTGATATAATTAAGATCCTTTCCTGAATTTGGATGGTCTGCTAAATATTCAATCTCATCAAAAATCAGGTTTACGTACCTGTCAGCCTGTTCTAAAGACCAGTGTTCAAAAGTATATAACCAAATATTTTCAATGTCTTCCGATGCTTTGACACTGATTTTATAACTCATTATTCAAATATTTGCCGTGAAGATTTTTTACAAATTTTTTGCGGTCAAATTTTTGAACAAAGCCTGATTTTTCTCCTTTTTTAAGCTCTTTTATCAATTCCTTTTTTTTATTTTCTTCCTGTTCAAAAAGCCTTAACGCAGTTCTGACAACTTCACTGGCAGAAGAAAAACGTCCGCTTTGAATTTGATGGTTAATGAAGTTCTCAAAGTAGTCGCCTAACAGGATTGAAGTGTTTTTTGCCATTGCTACAAAGTTTCACCAAATATACCAATTATTGGTATGTTTTCCAAATTTGGGAATGCCTCAATAATAGCGGACAATAACGATTGAGCATTGGTATTATAAATAAAGCCGCCAAGCCCAAACTGAATTGACAGCTTTTTACTTTACTGTTCATCCAGTCGGATGATGAGTAATTTGTTCATGGTAGTAACTGTTACCCTGCGTTAGAGAGTAAAGCCTAACCTGTCGAGCCAAAAGCCGCTTAGCCTGATTACAGGAACGGTAGTTTGGCTCCAGTCTATAGTACAAGACGGCTTGGTCATCTTCGCTTTCATTGTGTATCTAGTGGACACAACGAGAGTGTGGATATCAGGCGCCGATTTGCATCCTGGTGTTGACTGATAACCACTTCCTTATTTCTTCAAATTTCAGTTTTCCGGAAGCAATGTCAACAATGAATTTGTACTTGTCTTGTTGTGTCGCATTGAAATCATAATTATTTGCCAATAGAAAAAGCCGGGTTAATACATAACCTGTCCGTTTATTGCCGTCTATGAAAGGATGATTGTTAAGCAGGCTTTCTAATAAAGAAGCTGCTTTGTCTAAAACACCAGGGTAAAGCTCTGCATTGTCGAATGTTTGAAATGGCCTTAACAGCGCTGATCGCAAAGCATCCGGATCTCTGATACCATGTGTCCCACCAAAAGTGTCGATCAATGTTTTATGAACTTTTTCAGTGTCCTGAAGCGATATCATTGAGCAAGTTTCTGAAGTAAGTCTTTGTCTTCCGAAAGGATTTTCTGCAAAGTCCCGGAACTAAAAATGCTCCCTTTTTGTTTGTCGTCTACGCTTTTTAAGAAGGCAAGCAAGTCCGTCAATGACTCGTCCGAAAACCGGTCAAGCACTTTGTTGATCTCGTATTTTATTTCATCCTTAGACATAGCAACAGATTGTTATATAAAGATAATGATTAAAAAAAAAAGGGGATAAATTGATGCTTAACGTTTGCAGGCTAAAACTTCGGAAGCCCTGTTGTGTGTTCGCGCATATCGTCAGACTTGTTATTTCTTTTTCTCTTTTGAGATTTGTTTTCGTTTGGGTGTATTTGGTAAGTAATTCTCTGATGAAACTACTTTTTGCCCTGTCTTTGCTTCAAGGTCTTTTCTTGCTTTACCTGCAACAGCACCGCCTTGTCGTGCCACTTTTGATTTTCAACAAATCCTTTCGGGTTTTGTGTTCGTACAATTGCAGTGGTGGAAGCCTCGCCCAACATGGAAAAGATTAGTTCAAGATCGTTCATGTGGTCTCGTAGGTTTTGGCTTTTTAAGCCCTTTACTTTTTTGTATTCCGAAGGTGTCAAACCGAAAGTAGCCTTTGAAATTTCTGCGGTCAGGATAGAATATTCTCTTTGTTCTTTCACCCCTCTGTTTTTCCATTGGTCAGTTAGCTCTTCCCTGATAGCAATGCTCCTCATTCGTTTTTCAATCCAATCGTCTGAATAACCTTTAAGTTTGTACAATTCCCTTGTTCGTTGTGTTGCTAATTCAGGGTTTTCAATTTCATCTAACCTATCCGAACCAACCTGAGCCAACCACAATTTAAAAGGTTCTGCTTTGGGTGATGGTATAGATTGTATAATTCGCAAAAGCCCTTGTGCATTGGCACAATTAAGTTTTTGCTTACCGCCTGCAGTGTCTACCAAAAGGGGGGTGACAATTTGTCCCCACCCTTTGGAAAGCTCCTCATCCCGCTTACGCATTTTCTTTATATAGTCGCCTGGATTGGGGGTTTCAGTAAGAACTTGCACCACGTCTGCAACCACAAAATACCACTTCTGTTCAGGTTCATTCCAAACTGTACGTATTTGTGTGCTTTCAAAAAGTTTGATGTTGCTCATAGCCAAAAATTAGGAATAAATGTACACTCGTAATGCGATGCCGGTTTCTCCTCTCCCGGCAGACGGTCGCCTGTTACAAATGCTGAATAAAGGTAGGTATCATAAGTAAAGCCGCCAATTCGATCTGAACTGACGGCTTTTTGTTTTACTGTTCATCCAGCCGGATAATGAGTAATTTGTTCATGGTAGTAACTGTTACCCTGCGCTCGGGAGTAAAGCCTAACCTGTCGAGCCAAAGGCCGCTTAGCCTGATTACGGGAACTGTGGTTTGGCTCCATCGGTTGATTTTGGTGTCTGGTTGGATTTTCAGGCTACGCACATCGGGTCGCCTGATTGTTGGTCGTTTGTTGTTTCGCATGATTTTTGTTTTTTAAAAAAAAACCTGACAGTGCTGCGAAACAACAAACGACGTTTGATGATACAGGACTTTCACCTGCTCTCCGCCAGGCTTTATCTTTGATTCTAAATTTGAGGAATAATACATAGAATTGTCATTTGATTGTTTCGCACTTCAAATGTAGAAACTTTTTTACCAATCAAGCGCCAAATGAAATTTTTATTTTTTCGCAGTTTGTCAGTGTGTGACAGTATACTAATACAAATTCTATTGTTAGCTTATATTTGGGGAACTGCCGAAAAAGCCTTTTCTACAACGGTTATGGATTTTCTGCAGTACAGGTATTTCGCGATTTATCGAGTTTGGGGCCGCAACCCAATTAAAATACTTATGTTGGAGATATACCCTTTTTGTTCATGTGAATTACATTAGCAGAAATAAAAGCCGATTAGTGATATATTGTTGATGATTTTTATTGCCAGTCAGCATAGCAGAAAACACAATGTTGGTAGTTATTTATGTGCGTATGATTTATTGTCAATGCATTTAGCAAAATTTTTAGTTATATCTCGCAGATAAGTAATTACTAAGTTTTTAATTTCTGTTAAGTCTTGAATTGTGATTACTTCAGCAGCTTGCCTAAATGATTTATTGCCGTGTGCTAAAGC
>CAKSVK010000102.1 GCA_934502905.1 uncultured Chitinophagaceae bacterium | reverse complement strand
CCGAGATCAGCGGTGGTATGAAAAAAAGAGTAGGTATTGCACGGGCTATAGTATTAAATCCCAAGTACCTGTTCTGCGATGAGCCCAACTCCGGACTGGATCCGCAAACCTCGCTGGTAATAGACAAGCTGATCCACCAGGTAACCAAAGAGTTTAATATCACCACTGTCATCAATACCCACGACATGAACAGCCTGATGGAAATAGGCGACCATATCATCTATATGTACAAAGGTGAAAAAGAATGGGAAGGCAGTAACCGGGAGATCATTTACAGCAAGAACGAAAAGCTGAATGATTTCATCTTTGCTTCCGAATTCTTAAGGGATGCCAAAGAGAAAAGAATGGAAGAGGCCGGAGGACGATAACCTGTTTTATTTTTTTTGTTTAAGATAACGGATTATTTTTTCCGTTTGCTCCGGATATATTTTGATCAGGTGCGTACGCATACCTGCCGCCAGCTTCTCTTTTGTGCTGTAGTCATGAAATACGATTGTTTTTGATTCCTTTTCGGGCATATGGCAATCAATACAGTTCTCTTGCAAGGAGACGCCCGTAACACCCTGAAGTTTTTTATGCTCTTCCTTATGGCAGCTCATACATCTTTCAGAAAACAACAGGATATCTCCTGTTTCCTTTTTATGGCTATCATGACAGCTATTGCAGGTAAGATCGCTCTGTAAAAAGCACTGGCTGAGTGTCAGCAAGCCATATTGATTCCCATGCACATCCAGGCTTTCTATATCGGCAGCAATCGTGTTATATGCGTAATAGTCCGACAGCCTGTCGCCAGGCGTGAAGCTAAAAGCCGGCTGCTTATTAATCATAATACCCGAATGGCAGAGTGCACACATATCCAGCTTTTGTTGCCTCGTAAATCCTTTAGTGCTAACAATGAATTTACCCGCTGAATCCGCGGGGTTCTCCCTATGATACTTTACATGATTCGAGGCAGCGCCATGGCACTTTTCACAGTCGATGCCGAGAACAAGGTTCTCACGCGAAAACTGCTCAGGTTGATCTTGCCCAACTTCTATTTTTTGAGCATATGTGCTATGACATTCAAGGCAACGGGAGGTGATTGCACGATTGAATATTACTTTATTAGGAAACCCCGGGCTGTTAACCCATAGGTCTTTCAGTGAAAAATGAAATACAGGAAGCTGAAACAGGAAATTATCTTTCCAATACAGATAAGTTTGTCCTTTAATACCAGCCCCCACTGAGATATCCATCCGTTCACGCCTTACTTCTTTCCCATCTTCCATCAGCACCTGAAAAAAAGCACTGTCTTCTTTAATTAACGAAACAATATGACGGCTGTCGTAAAAGACCTCTTTTTGACTTTTAATACTTCCGGGGATATTGCTTTCTTCTGCATAACGGGAAGTTAAAAAATGAGGAGTCTTAATGTGCTCTTCCAAAATATTGCTGTGGCAACCTGCACAAGCGGCGGATCCGGTAAATACCGGCAGCTCATTTTCAGGGGTTTCCCGGGGTTGAACACAGGTATAGAAAGTTAATGCTGATGTAATAAGCATCAGCATTAACAAGAACATTTTCCTATGTAGCTTCAACATCTGCATCATACATGCAAAGAAGGGACTGACTAAAAAGGTATGAATCGTCCTTGCGGGGAAGGACGGATTTTTTAGTCAGCCCCAACTACTTAAACTTATTAAAGCTTCGAATCAAACAATGACTTTACTTCAGCAGCAGTCAGTGCTTTATTATACATCCTGAATTGATCCAAATCACCCAGGTAAGAGTTCAACCAGCTATCGGTAGGACCAGGCAGGGATGCATTTTTATTGGCACCACCTATCACAAGGTTATCCGATTTCGACAAGTCCAGCTTTCCTCTGGGGTTACCATCTTTTTTAACCAGGGTTGCCGCATCAGGCGCTTCTGACACAGGAAGACCATCTACATAATAAGTCATCCTGGAAGTAGTCTCGTCATAAGCCATGGCAAAATGATGCCAGTTACCATCAAACAGCGGCCTTTTTAGTTTATTTTCATTGGCAAACTCCAACCACTGATCCATCAGAACCAACTTAACAGTTGCATCCGTTTCAGTTGAATGTTCCATCAACATTGTAATAGAACTTTTAATCCAACCATAGGTTTCATCCTTAAGTGAGAAAAGAAATTCGGTTCTGTTATTCACTTCTCTTTTCATCCAAAAAGCAATGGTGAAGCTGGTTGCATTTTTAAAATCATTTGTATTGAGATACAACACAGCTGCATTATCAGCACCTTGAAGACTATTACCCTGTACACCGGGTACAAGATTCATAGAATTAGGAAGGCTCAAGGCAGGATTCGATGATATGCTATCATAAACATTCCATCTCGGTGTAATTCCATCTGTACCATCGAAGTTTACATAAAACCGCAGGGGTCCATCCAGCAATTGCTGCTGTTCATCAGTGGGATAGTCTCCCAGCGGGGGGCGTTCCATTTTCTGGCATCCTGTGCCAATTAACAACGCCAACACCCATATTGTTATATTTATTTTTTTCATGGCTTACATTTTATTAAAATAAATTACCATTCGGGGTTCTGCTTCAATACATTTCCCGATTGATCAATTGCAGCTTGGGGTATAGGATAATACCGGGCCCGGTTGGAATATCCCAGTGGTCCCAACACGGTAGGCGCATCTATTCCATCTGTTGCGGGTGTCCACCTCACCAGATCGAAGAAACGATAACCTTCCATTGCAAACTCCCACCGGCGTTCGTTTTTAATGGCAGTACGCATTTGTGCCTGATCAACAAATGCAATCGGAGGCAGTATTGTCCTGGAGGTTCCCAGTCCACCACTGGCCCGGTTCCTGATTTTTTCCAGGTTGATCGCGGCATTTTCTCCATCACCCGTTTCATTTTGTGCTTCCGCCAGCATTAAAATCACATCTGCATATCGTAATATCCTGTGATTAACCCATCTGGCCTGTCCTCTTTCATTGATCATTCCTGTGAATTGTCTCACAGCGGGATCAGAATATACTTTCTTATTCCAATATTTACGGGCTATACCGCCGCCACCTTCATCAGCATTATACGCTGGCAATGTGGCGCCATAGCCACCGGTAGAAGGTCCGCCGTCAAACTGACCGGAATACAAAATGGTAGCAGCCTTACGGGGGTCGTCATCATCCCATGCATCTACCAATTTTTGTGTGGGTGTATTCCAACCCCATCCCAGGTTCCATTCAATACCCGCGCCTCCCCTGCGAACCTGCTGGCAAGTGCCCCAGTGGTTACCGAAATCCAATGCTTCATTGGTGGCTGACCCTGGACCGCAATAGGCCTGTGTCTCAAATATTGACTCAATTCCGTTTTTGCCTAAACCATTAAGCCCTTCCCGCCATATGTTTACAAAGTTGGACTCTAAATCATAAAGTCCGGATGCCATCACCTCATTACACAATGCGACCACCCTTCCCCAATCCTTTCGGAATAGAAAGGTTTGGGCCCAAAGTGTATTGGCCGCTCCACGTGTAAGCCTTCCTTCATTCCCTTCTGATCCTGTATACTCCAGGGGTGTATTTGGCAAATATTGCACCGCCACCTGCAGGTTGGAGTCGATAAAAGCATAGATCTCGGGAACAGTAGATTTCGGACGAATACCATCTGCCGGGTTTACTACTTTAAAGTTGATCAGCGGAACTTCTCCATAGGTTCTTACCAGATTAAAATAGGCGTATGCCCTAAAAAAACACGCTTCACCAACATTCCGGAGAGAAGCCGGATCAGTATAGACCTCTGCGCCATCCAATGCATCATTTGCAAGATTAATAAGGGTATAGTGGTCATTCCAATATACCTCCGGCGCCCATCCACTCTTTCCGTACTGGAATGTTTCAAACAGTGTATTCACTTCCGCACCGTCTGTCTGGTTGCTGCCTTTTTCTGCATCATCATCCCGGATACTATGAAAGTCGAGCCATACCAGCTCATTGAAGGCCGAATAAGTTCTGAACGTACTGTAAATACCCAGTATCTTATTCTCCAGCGCTCCTTGCGTAAGATCGTCTTCTGTAGCCGTTAACGGCTTTTTATCCAGAAACTTCTTACAACCCGCTCCGGTGATCATCAACAGGAGCATCACCGGTAAAAATATTTTTAAGCTAAGCTTCATACCAATCAATTTTTTAAATTAAAAAGTAACGTTTATACCGGCTGTCCCCACTACCGGAATTGCCCCTCCGGCAACATCATATCCAAAAGAGGTAGCATCCCCGCCAAATTCTGCCGTATAACCGCTGTTGTTCTTCCATGTTTTCAGGTTCTGAACATTCACAAAGACCCTGATACCCTTCATCCGTAATTCCGACATCAGGCTTTGAGAGAAGCTGTAAGAAAGCTGGATGTTCCTGATCCTGAAATAACTTCCATCTTCAATGTTGTAAGTCGATCCATGTTTATTAATAGTATGTCCCTCATTGAGCACCGGATCCCAGTTAGAGGTTCCGGCCCCATGCCACCTGTTCAGCTTATAAGCCGGATAGTTGACCCGTTGAAAACCAGACTCAAGGCTACCCCAGGAACGGAACACTTCATTACCATATACGCCGCCCACGTCAATTCCAAGGCTAAAGCCTTTATAATTAAGCGCAATGCTTGCTCCATAAGTAAAATCAGGTGTCGGATTACCGATCATTACCCTGTCATCTGCGGTAATTTGTCCGTCGGGCTTACCATCAGGACCACTGATATCCTTATATTTTAAATCGCCCGGATGAGCGCCACCAATGGATATGGCAGCCGGGGACTGTAAAACATCAAGATCAGATTGATATAATCCTTCCACTACGTATCCATAAAAGAAACCGATGGGCATGCCGGCCTGTGTAACACTCAGTGCCGCATTATTGTTTTGAGAGCCTCGCATTAACCTTCCGGTTGGAATTTCTGAAGTAAGGTTAAGCACCTTATTCTTCAGGAAGGTAATATTACCACCAATATTGATACTGAAATTCTTGGCGATCTCCTGGTTCCAACTGGCCATAAACTCCTGCCCCCAGTTCCTGATGCTTCCACCGTTCACCAGTTTGTTGGGTAATCCCAGGGTAGCCCTGTCCACGAAAATCACCAGGTCTTTGGTTGTTCTGTTAAAATAGTTGGCTTCAAAATGTAACCTGTTCTGGAATGCATTAAACTCTATCCCGATCTCATTGGCATGGATGGTTTCCCATTTTAGATCCGGGTTACGTTCCCAATCAGGGAAAGCTGCTGCTAATACATTGGTACCAAAAACAGCGCTTACACCACTACGTAACTGCGGGAAGTAAGGATAATTGATCGTAGTTACCCCATCGCCCGAAACAGCTGATTGGTTTCCCAGTACGCCTATGGAGCCCTTCAACTTTAAGAAATCAAAAAATTGCTGGTTCTCCATAAAGCTTTCTTCACTGATTTCCCAGGCGGCGCCCAACGCCCAGAATAGCTGGTTGCGGTTTTGAGGCGGAAGCCGGGAAGATGCATCATTTCGCAGAGACCCATTCAGGTAGTATTTTCCCTTGTAATTGTAAAGGAAGCGGGCCAGATAAGACAGCGTGGTGTACTCGCTTTGATTAGAACCGGATATCCGTGATTCGGGATCCACAAATAAACCAGAGTTGATATACCAAAAACGCGGATCATCCGGTATCGCCGTATTTCCCTGGCGGGCATTGGCTGTTCTGGAAAACTGTCCGAAATAGTAGCTGGTAACCCCGGCTGTGGCGGTAAGGTTATGTTCTCCGAATCTTTTCTTGTATGTCAGGATGTAGTCCTGTTGAAACTTCCTGTAAGTGTCGTCGTTTTCTGAAATACTGGTGACTGAATTTGCCAGTTCGGGTTGCTCGTTCACAGGGTTGTATGCATAATACAAGGGCCGATACCTCCGAAAGTTTACGTTGCTCATATCGGCATAGAAAGTAGTACGAAAGGTCAAATCCTTGGTAAAGGATATATCGGCGAACACACTACCAACTGTTCTATATTCAATACTTTTGCGACGGTTCCATTCATTTTCCACTTCTACCAGAGGGTTTACTACTCCTGAGGTCTGCAAACCGGTATTTAAAGCAGAATAGATATCCATATTCAGACTATCCGGACCATAGGGATCTTTCACATAAAAATTCTTGGTACCGGGGGACACCATTGGCACCACCTTACGCGCAGCATCCAGTACCCAGGTTGCATCATAAGGATTATTGGTCCTGGAAGCATTTAAGTTTACCCCCATTTTAATTCCGTTGGTTACCCGGAATTCATCGTTAAAGGAAAGTAATATTTTTTTCTGGCGTTCATGTACCACAATTCCATCATCCATGATATAACCCAGACCAAAATTGAATTTATTTTTTTCGGATCCGCCGGCTACGCCCAGGTTATAGGCGTTATATCTTCCGGTCTGCGTTACCGCATCAATCCAGTCTGTATTGGCTGTCAACCCCGTATAGTCGTAGGGATCAGTGATTCCCAGGTTGGCACGTTCCTCAGCAAACAATGTTTTGAACTCTTCTGAATTTGCCAGCTTTATCTTGTCCACCAGCTTTTTAATGCCATAAGTAGCATTAAAGTTTATAGTAGATTGACCGGCTTTAGCCTTTTTCGTCGTAATAGCAATAACGCCTGTAGCACCTCTCACCCCAAAAATAGCAAGAGAAGACGGGTCTTTCAACACTTCAATAGATTCAATATCGTTGGGGTTGATATAATCGATGTTATCATTTAAGATACCATCAACCACATATAGAGGATGCACCTGCCCTAAACTAACGGTTCCCCTCACACGAATATCCGGTGCTTTACCCGGTGTACCATTGTTTACAACGGAAAGCCCGGCAACCTTAGCCTGCAACGAAGCGACAGGATTCACGTTCGGTTTATCAGCCACCTCTTTTCCATCTACCTTTACAATAGAACCTGTCAGGTCTCTTTTGCTGGCTGTACCATACCCGATCACTACCACCTCTTCCAGTTGTTGAGTAGCTGCTGAAGGCTCCAGGATTACATTCATGGCTTCTTCTCCTGTAATAGCCACTTCCTGGCTTTGGAAGCCTACAAATGAGAAAACCAGAACACCTTTCTCAGGAGCGGAAATGGAAAAATCCCCGTTTACATCGGTCATAACGCCCTGGTTGGTCCCTTTAACGGAAACCGAAACGCCCGGAAGCGGATTTCCATTGGCATCCATTACTTTCCCCTTTACAACAATATCCTGATCCGGCTTATGCAACCTGAGCACTATCAGGTTATCATCCAGTATGTTATACAGCAGGTTGGTGCCATCCAGCAACCTGTCCATGACATCTGTTATAGAAGCATCCCTGGCATTGATGGAAGTTTTCAGGCGGATATCCTTCAGGTTGCTGTTGTACACAAAACGGTAATGCCCCTGATCTTCAATCGTATTCAATATCTCGCCGATCGTTATCTTATTCAGTTGAAGGGTCACTTTCTCCTGTGCCGTAACCTTGGCGCTCACCTGAAGAACATTGAGAAAAATCAATATAACAGTGAGTTTCATTACTAATAATACTTTTTTGAAGCAATTCGGTAATTTCCCCCTGTACGGGAGCCAACTTTTTTTCATATTTTCATTGTTATGGTTAAGTAAAAGCATGCAATAATTTATTTAGCCTGCGGGAAATGTGACAGCATTTCCCGTTTTGTTTAATATCACATTTAAGAACTGTTGATCCCGATCATAAGCGTATTTTATCACTTTATGGAAATGACATCTTTGTTTATCTGGTAATTAAAATGATTTGCCATTTTCAACGCTTCCAGCACCTGCAGTATCGTTTCATTTTTGAAGTTGGCATCAAACCGCAGGTCCCTGGCCGCTTCATTTTCAAAATGAAATGCAAAGCCATACCTCCGCTCCAGGTCCGATGTTATGCTTTCAAAAGACCTGTTCCTGAAAATAAGGCGGTTCTCCATCCATAAGGTTTCTTCCACCGTACTGTCTGCGGGCTGATAACTGATGCTTGTTCTCTCAATGATCAAAGGAGCGGGGGAAGCTGTTGCTGCTTTTGCAACAGCAGGAGGCATTACATCACGATCTCTTATTACCAGCTTTTCTGCCGGCTTCATCAGGATCTTTTCGTCAGGACGGTCATGCACGCTCACTTCAATCTGCCCCTCTATCAAGCTGGCTTCCGTGTAACCATCCTTCTTATAACTTTTTAAGTTAAAGGTGGTTCCCAATACTTTAATATCAGCGTTGTTGGTATGAATGATAAAAGGGCGGGCAGGGTCTTTTTCCACATCAAAATAAGCCTCTCCCTCCAACACTACTTCCCGGATCCCCTGATCGAAGTTCTTATCATATTCCAGCCGGCTTTGCGCATTCAGCCACACCCTGGAGCCATCCGGTAAAACTACTTTTGAATGAGAGCCGGGCTGTGTGGAAACTTCATTCCGGCTTTTTGCAGGCGCCTGGTCCACCCATTGTTGGGGAGCGCCGGTATTGCCTGTAATAAAATATAAGCTGAGAGAAGCAACAACCAGGAACACAGCAGCCGCGACCATTTTGTATTTCCATCTGTTTGACGGGATGCGGGGGTTGTCGGCAGACGCATCCCCCCCCTGCAACCGCAGCAGGTGCTGCTGAAGCGCCTGCCGGGCTTCCATTGTATCCTCCGGTCTGTCCAGGTTCCACAGGTCTATAATATGCTGAACAGGGTAACACAGTTCCGGGTGAACGCGCAGCAACTCATCCAGCTCAGCCAGTTCCTCTTTTGTAGCGTCGTTGGACAACTTTTTACCCAGTATATACCAAATTCTGTCAATCGTCATATAGCAATCGTACCGCCCGGAGGGCATTTTACCTTAAGACAAAAGAAAAGTCCCTTTACCCCCAAGGAACTTTAAAAAAAATTTAAGAAATACTTAATAATACATTTAGTTTATATTATAAACTAGTTTATATTTGTTATAAATTAATATACGTGACCAGGTACTTATCGGTATTATTATTAATGTTGTTGGCGACCCAGGCCAGGGGCCAGTCTGTGATTGCAGGAAAAATAACCGGTCAAAAAAGCAGGGGGATCGCCGGCGCGAGCATCACGCTGAAAGACACGTACGATGGTGCGACCACCGATTCTTCCGGGCATTATTCCTTCCATACCGAAGAAAAAGGAAATTTTACAATAGCCATTACAGCAATGGGGTATCGCGGGGTGGAAAAGCAAATTTACCTGACTGCGGACACCACAATTAGGCTGGACATTGAATTGAAGGAAAAAATAGATGAATTGAAAGCGGTGGTTATCACTGCCGGCAGCTTTGAGGCGGGTGACAGGAAAAGAGTAACGGTGCTTGGCTCTATTGATATAGCTACTACTGCCGGGGCAAATGCCGATGTGACCGGCGCCTTAAAGACCCTGCCCGGCGCCCAGCAGGTGGGCGAGAGCGAAGGACTGTTCGTGAGGGGAGGCAGCGCCACAGAAACAAAAACATTTATCGACGGCACCCTGGTCAACAATTTCTTTTACAGCAGCGTGCCGGGCATTGCGCAAAGAGGCAGGTTTTCGCCCTTCCTTTTCAAAGGAACTGTGTTCAGCACCGGCGGGTATTCTGCTTTATACGGGCAGGCGCTGTCCTCTGCCCTTATCCTGGAATCCATCGACCTTCCGGAACAAAGTTCCGGCAATATCGGGCTGTCGGTGCTGGGCGGAGACTTTGGCTATCAGCACCTCGCAAAAAACAAAAGATCATCCTGGGGTATCAGCTACGGGTATACGAACTTATGGCTGGCATTTAAAGCCATCAGGCAAAGGCAGGAATATGAAAAGATACCTTCCTATCATACAGCGGATATCAATTTCAGGATCAAAACCTCCGGTTCCGGTATTGTCAAATATTATGGCTATTTCAGCAGCAACCAGCTTGGCATCCTTACCGGCAGCATTGATACCCTCGGTTATAAGGAAAGGTTCCGGCTGAAGAACTTCAATATGTTTCATAACCTGTCCTACCGGGAAAACCTGGGCGACGGCTGGAAGCTGAACGCCGGGCTATCCTATTCCGTCAACCACGACGATATAGAAGGCGCCCTGCTGGATGCGCAGCATAATCAGGTAGTAGCGGCAGGTCTGGAACAAAAAGACTTTGCCGTAAACACACCGGGGAACTACTTCAACGGAAAGCTGGTGCTGGATAAACGCCTTCCGGGCTTGTCCGTGATACGTTTCGGCGCCGAATATAACCATTTGGATGACCGCACCCGCTATACAGCATACGACGGACAGGAATACACATCCACACTGCGTGAGCAGATCGCGGCGGCATTCGCGGAAACCGATATATACCTCACCAACAGCGTTGCGGCCAAGCTGGGCGGCAGGTATGAGCACTCGTCCCTGCTCGGTAAAAACAATATAGCACCGAGAGTTTCCCTGGCTTACAAAACCTCACCCAAAAGCCAGGTGTCCCTGGCCTACGGCATATTTTATCAAAATCCTGAACAACGTTACCTGCCTGCCGCTGGCAATATCGGCTTTGCCAAAGCGACCCACTATATAGCCCAGTACCAGAAAGTGACCGGTGCTACTACTTTCAGAACCGAGATCTTTTACAAGCAATACAATGCCCTGTTCAAGACCCGGTTATCCGGCAACAACCGGCAATCGGCAGTCAGCAACAACGGCTTTGGCGATGCCAAAGGAATTGAGTTTTTCTGGCGTGATAAAAAAACATTCAAAAACCTGGACTACTGGATATCCTATTCTTACCTGGATACCAAAAGGGATTTCCTGAATTTTCCGTATGCCGTTCAGCCGAACTTCGCCGCCCGGCACACGGCCTCTCTTGTGATGAAACGTTTTGTAACGGAATGGAAGACCGGGTTTAATATGTCCTATACCTATGCCAGCGGCAGACCCTATTATCATATCATGGACGACGGCAACGGCTACAGGTTCACAGACATCGGCCAAACAAAGGATTACCACAATGTGAGCTTCAGCCTGAACTATATTCCTGATCTTTTTAAGCAGGAGAGCAAAAGATTTACCGTGCTGGTGCTTTCCGTGAATAATATTTTCGGGATCAACCAGGTATTCGGATACAACTATTCTTATAACGGGCAGCAGAAAGCAGCTATCGTTCCGCCATCCAGGACATTTATTTTTATCGGCGCCTTTATAAGTCTCGGCGTAGACAGAACAGAGGAAGCTATCAACAATAATTTATAATAGAAACATCATCCCAAAAACAAAAATCATGAAACAGATCATCACATCGCTGGCACTGATCATTATTACAAGCGCTGCAACCGCCCAGCATGACAAATATGTCAAAGCAATGGAAGCCCGTCTGGCGGCTATGGATACCACCCATTCCCCTGCAGGTCTGCGGTCGTTATCCGACGCCTTTTTACGTATAGCAGAGGCAGAAAAAACAGAATGGCTACCTTATTACTATTCAGCGCTGTGCCTGACAACTATGGGTTGGATCGACCCTAAAACAGATATGGATGCCAATGCCGGTAAAATAAAGGAGCTATGCGATAGAGCGGCGGCTATTGAAGACAATGCGGAAATATATGCCATCCGTAATATGGCTGCCACCCAGCAAATGCTGGTAGACCCCCAGAACAGGTGGGGCACCTATGGCGCCGAAGCCACGGAAGCGATGAAAAAAGGGCTTGCGCTTGAGCCAAACAATCCCCGGTTGATCTACCTGCAGGGTGCTGCGCTGTTTAATACACCCGAGCAATTTGGCGGCGGAAAAGATAAGGCAAAGCCGTTGCTGGAGAAAGCGGTAGCAGCGTTTAATGCAGAAAAGCCAAAACAATTCTATCCCTCATGGGGTAAACAAGTGGCAGAACAGATGCTGCAACAGGCGAAGTAAAAACAATTGAATATTTTTAATCTTTTCAACTGTATGGAGAAAAAACAAATGACCGAAAAAGAAAGTCTGGCTATTATTACAGATATGGTCAATAAAGTTAAAAGCCATTATCATGAGAACGGTTCTTACCTGATCCTGTGGGGAAGTGTTATCACCTTCTGCAGCCTGATGAGTGCAGCACAGGCATTTTGGAACTTCTCCATCGGGTTTAATATCTGGCTCCTGACCTTTCTGGCTGTGGCACCACATATATGGCTTATCACAAAAGAGAATAAGCGAAAAACGGTAAAAACGCATGCAGGATCTGCCATAGATGTGATCTGGCTGGTATATATTGTTACGATCATCGGCATAATACTTTACTGGAACGTCACTTATCACATATCGCCACGCATTCTGGCTGATAATGGCATCGAGCTTTTATCCAGAAATATTTCAAGCGGGGAACTGAAGCCCTTTAAGCTCTTTGCTCCCAGCTTCACCTCCATTTTTTTGTTGGCTTACGGCTTCCCCACGCTGGCTACCGGCCTGATCACAAGATATCATCCATTTATTACAGGAGCAATTATCATATATGTATGCTTTGCTGTTTCCCTGTTTACCGAATTCAAGTCAGATATGCTGTTAAGCGCGCTCTCGGCTGTTTCAGGATGGCTCATACCCGGCTGGATGTTAAGGAAAAAGTATCTCCATCAATTAAAGCAGGCGGATGTTTAAGGACCTGAACCCTATATTACATTCACAGCTACGGCTGGCTGTTATGTCTCTGCTGATAAGTGTTAAAGAAGCAGAGTTTACCTTTCTGCGTGAAAAAACAAAGTCCACGGCAGGCAACCTGAGCGTGCAGGTGCAGAAACTGAAAGACGCCGGGTACATCGAAGTAGAAAAAAGATTTAAAGACAATTACCCCCAGACGCTTTGCAGGATCACCGCCAAAGGCATTCAGGCATTCGACGATTATGTAAAAGCCCTGCAGGGTTACCTGGGAAAATAAAACCTTATCCATTTTCCTTTACTTGTCATTCCGAGGTATGGGGACTTTATCCCGAAGGTAATCCGCCTTCACTTTTATAAACCATGCACAGATCCTTCGCAGGCTCAGGATGACAAACGACAGCATAAAAACAAACGGAAGTACTAATGCTCGGCATCCATATCACAAATGCTCCTCTTCTCC
>CAKSVK010000101.1 GCA_934502905.1 uncultured Chitinophagaceae bacterium | reverse complement strand
TCCGTACCTACCAATATTACTATTTCTGCCTGCGCAGGCCTAAGCTTATTTTTAACTTTTGTACGTGTACGCTTAAACGTTATGGCAAATCCTGTATACATAAAAGCCAGGATGTTCAGGGAAGCGATCCCTAAAATAATTGCCCATATCATATTGGTTCTCCCGGTATGCAGGTCCAGGCTAAGCTTCTCCATTAACACAGAGTAGGGATATCGTGTTTCCTCTACAATACTGCCATCCATCTGGTTAACGATCAGCATCCTGTCCTTCAGCTTCAGGATATAATGTTCATCCGGGTCATCAGGCACAAAAGGAAATTCTACCTTCTCTACCACCGATAATTTCGTTTGCTGAAAAACGGAAAAATCCTTTACTTCTTTGGCGTCAGACGCTGCCGGCTCCTGAACATGCTCTACCGCCTGGTTTGGATTTTTGATAAGGTTCATCCGTACCAGGAACAAATAGGTGCCGGTAAGCGCAATAATAAAAACAGGGACCAGCAGCCAGCGTCCGCTGACGACATGAAAGTACTGGGCAAAAAAATCACGGTTTATTTTTGCAAAAAAATGACGGATACCCTGTTGCCGTTTGATAATGAGAATAATGCCTGTGATAGAAATGAGAAGAAGCAAAAAAGAAACCACTCCTACGATAATACGACCGGCATCTTTCAAAAACAGGGACCGGTGCAATGCGGTTATCCACTGGATAAAATCACTCTTGGGCTTTGTGGGGCCCAATACTTCACCCGTAACCGGGTGGATATAGGCTTTTATAGTATTACCCTCTTCATCCAAGGCGTCTATGCTCACAAACTGGTTATGATCCACAGACAGCTCTATGATCTCCGGATATACCTCGCGCAACCCGGCAACGGATTGCGCAAGATCAATGGAATGAAATGCTGGAACTTTATATTCAGGATACTTCTCGCTTACGGCGTCAAACGCAAGGATAACGCCGGTGACAGAGAGAATCAGTAAAAACAACGACGATACTATAGCCAGAACCAGGTGTGCATACCTCCATATTGATAATGTCATTTCAGCCTATTGCACCTTACTTAGTTTAACGAAGCGGATATATCCATTGCCATTCACACGCTCTGTGATACCGGCTGCCGTTAAAGGAATCTCCACATCCGTGATATGATATTTCTGCTCTTCCACCGCTGATTCGAAACGCAGGGTGTAGCCCTTATCTATTTTGGCATCTTCAATTTCAATGGTCCTTACCGCCCTGTCGCCACCACCAACCGAGGCGCCTGTAACAGCGCTCAGCTTCTCTTTGCTTTTTTCCTGGAACTTATACCATTCTTTTAAGGTGTTATACCATTTCTTATCGGGGCCCAATACCGAAAGTGTTTTTTCATATTCCCCTTTAGGATTCACCAGTGATATAATAACATAAGCAGCTTCTCCCTCGTAAGAGATCATCTGCAGCATACATTTATACTTGCTTGACTGTGCGAAAACAGGGAGAGAGAAAGAGATAAAAAGCAAAAATCCTATTCCTTTTAAGAAACACTTCATATTGTTATTTTAGAAAATCTATCGATACATTGCCTTTGATCAGGAAATCATTTTCCTTAGCCAGTTCATAAGCGGTTTCATCCAGCTCAGTTTTAATATCTGTCTTTGCACCGCTGGCAATCAGGGTTTTCAGGATCGCGTCGTCCTTTGCTATCAGCGCTGCTTTATGCAGGGGCGTTGTACCTTCTTTATCCTGCGCATTGATATCAGCACCCAGCTCGGCGGCTTTTTTAATAAGACTGATACTTTCTTTTGCAACGGCCAGATGGAAGAGTGTGCTGCCGTTTTCCTGCGGTGCAGTTACATCAATACCACCTTTTTTCAGCAGGCTGAGCTTTTCTTCAAAGTCATTCGCGGAAGCAGCGCCTGGCGCACCTTGCGGACCACCTGGTCTAACCTCCCTGTAAGAATTGAACCAGGAATAAGCGAGGTTATTGCCGTCTTTATCCTTTATCTTAATATCAGCGCCGTTGCTTAATAACAAGGCGGCAACTTCTGCAGCGCCATTCTCGAATGCCTTTGTTAAGGCTGATTCTCCTTTTTGGTTCACAGTATTTATATTACCTGCTTTAGGTAATAACAGGCTTACCAGCTTTGCATCCCTGCCTGCAGCGGCGATCATCAATGCCGTATTTCCTTCATTATCCGCCTTTGATACATCCACACCTTTACCGAGAAAATAATTGATCACTTCCATATCCGGTCTGCGCACCAGCAGGTGAAGCATGGTGGCACCGTCTTTATTGATCGCCTTTGGATCCAGCTTGTAGGTATCTACCAGGTATTTATAGGTATCGATCCCATTGCTGGACATACGGGATCCCTGTGTAGCAAAGAACAGCGCATTGCTGGTAGGCTTCACGCCTCTTTTTACCAGCTTTTCAATCAGCTGCTTATTGCCCAGCCTTGCTGCATAATCAGCAACAGTAGCTCCGTTATTGTCCTTATCTTTTATGGACAGTCCTTTGGATATAAAATAATCTGTGAGCTTTAAAGTAGTGTCGGCTGCCACTCCCAGCATCAGCAAGGTAGCTCCATCCTGGAAGCGCTGTTTAGGATCTGCACCGGCTTTAAATAAAGCATCAAATACTGCCGTATTATTATTGCCGGTAGAAGCGGCATAAGCAGCAACAGGCGTACCGTAACTATCTGCATAATGCACATCTGCGCCTTTTTCTATCAGGTACTGCACAATTTCCAGGTTTCCGCTGGATGCCGCCCAATGCAAATAGCTCCTGCTGTGGTGGGTCTTTTTAGTCACGCTATTACCTTCCTGGTCAATCAAATACCTGATCACATCATTTGCCGCCCTGCTGTTGATAGCCATGGTTACAGGGTCAAAAGAGCCGGCATTTGCCTGGGAAGGACTGTTTCCCTTTGCCACTTCTGCTTTAACTGATGCAAGGTCGGGCTTGTTTTTCCAGAAATCTCCGCTCAACAATGTGTTGGATGAAGTTTGCGCATTGGCAAAAAGTCCACTCAGCATAAGGACTACCGCCGATAAATATCTCATCATAAGAAATATATGTAAATTTTATTTTAATAATATAAAATCAAATTCCAACTTGAAATAGCTCCAAATATAGAATATATTCCCTGAGCGGATTTACTAATTCGGGAAATCTTACTGTTTTCGGACCGGAAAAACAAGGAGAAGTCAGGAAACCCGTAACGAATGACAAAGGCAGTATATAAATCAAAATCACCGGGTTTTCTTAATGATCAGAATAATGGACTTCCATTCCGTTGAACCGCAGCCGACAAACATTCCGCCGATCTTACAGTCTCATTGCACAGAGAATACATATCAGTGCGTACCTGGGTAATTATTATATTAGTAGTTTTTTAAGGGTTGTTAAAACGTGATTCATCGTATGAGATTATTACAATACAAAGTGGCTTTAATATGCATTTACATCTGGATACCTTTCAACGGTCAGGGACAAACGAAGGTGATCGCACAAAGAGATACTTCTATCTTTGATATCGTCTATGCCCACCAGTCCGTTCGCCAAAAGCTGGATATTTACCTGCCCGCAATTGCTAAAGACACCCGCCTGCCCGTGATCATCGGTATTCATGGCGGCGCATTTCTTTCCGGAGATAAAAAAGAAGAAAGCTTTATCTACAAAAACGGGCTGAAGCGTGGTTATGCTGTTGTCTGTATTAACTACCGGCTGAGCCAGGAAGCCCGGTTTCCTGCACAGATACTGGATGTAAAGACAGCTATCCGGTGGGTAAAGGCCTATGCACAGCACTATAACCTGGATACCGCAAAAATAGCTGTCTGGGGCGCGTCTGCAGGTGGCTACCTGGCAGCCCTTGCCGGTACTTCCGGCAATATCAGGGAACTGGAGGATACATCCATGGGGCATGCCGGCCATAACAGCAACGTACATGCGGTAGTAGACTGGTATGGCCCCATCAATTTTCTTACCATGGATGCGCATAACGAGCAAACCGGTACTGCTCCTGTCTTCGGGCTACGGCACGATGACCCTAAATCTCCCGAGTCCCTGCTGATGGGAGCACCCATTCAGCAGATCCCGGAGCAGGTCATGCGGGGCAACCCCGAGCAATACATCACACCGGATGATCCTTATTTCTATATACAGCATGGACTGGCCGACAATTACGTTCCCTGGAAGCAATCGCAGGAATTTGCCGAAAAGCTCAGCAAGGTGCTTGGCAACAAACAGGTTTCATTGCACCTGATGGAAAAGGTAGGGCACGGCGGGGATGAGTTCTTTACAGAAGAAAACTATACGAAAGCGCTGGATTTCTTAGACAGGGTCTTTAAACAATAAGCAGATAACAATATTAAAAGAAGATGAAAGTAAAACACATTATTAAAGGAAGCATAGCCGCTGTTACATTTATCCTGAACGGGATTCTTCCGGTTTCGTTTGTACAGGCGCAGGTAACTGCAACCCTGATAGATCCGTTAGAAAAAGTTTTCCCGGAAACCGTTATCCCGGTTGAACATTTTAAGGAGATTGATGTGGCGATAGGAGAAGTGGCCAGTGCACAGCTTGTATTACGGAGCATACAAAACAGGGATCAGGTGAAGCTGTCCATAGAAGTGCCGGGACTACCGAAATCCGTTGTTTCCTGTGCACCTGTCGGTTATGTGCGTGCCGAACGAAATTATACGGAGCCTGCAGTGGACCGGCTTGTTTCCAATTTCGGCTTTTATGCAGATCCGATCATGGACGGACACCCGGTCAGGCTCCAGGCGGGACAGGCACAAGCCTGCTTCATACGGATAGCCATTCCCCAGGGAACCAGGTCCGGCGTCTATCCGGTAAATATAAACATACAGGCAGACGGCGACACCATACAAAAGTCGTTTCTGATTCGTGTACACAACGTAAAGCTGGAAAAGCAGCAGCTATGGATAGCCAACTGGTACACCTTAGACCCGCAATGCCTGGCGCTGATGAACAACGGTGAGAAAGTAGAGCCTTATGGAAAAGTGTACTGGAAGCTGGTAAAAACACTGGCTGAAAAAATGGCGGCTTACGGACAAAACGTTGCTTTTGTTTCACCACTCGATTTTGCTACCTATACAAAACAGGGCGATCAATATACCATTGATTTCTCACGATTCGACCAGGCAGTTGAAATTTTTAGGAATGCCGGTGTATCAGGCAAACTCGAAGGCGGGCATATCGGGGAACATTCAAATGGCTGGACAAGCACTTACATTGTCCGTGTGCCGGAACCAGGTGCCGATTCTACTGTGTTTCTGCGTTTGCCGATCCAGGATCCCAGGGCTAAAAGCTTCTATGCCCAATTCTTCAAAGCCCTGGTGCCCCATTTGGAAAAAAAAGGATGGCTGACCGACTATTATCAGCATATCGCTGATGAACCTATAAACGAAAACAAGCGGTCCTATATAGATATAGCCAGCTACGTCAGATCCATCGTGCCCAACATTAAAATTGCAGATGCCTGCCATAGCAAGGACCTGGCTGAAACCATTGATCTATGGGTTCCGCAACTGGATCTGCTTAACAAAGATTTTGCTTTTTACCAGGAGCGTAAGAAAGCCGGCGACGAAGTCTGGTTCTATACCTGCCTATGGCCAAGGGGTAACTATGCCAACCGTTTTATAGATCTCCCACTCATTAAAACGAGGCTGCTCCACTGGATAAATTATAAATACGGGATTGACGGATACCTGCACTGGGGCTTTAACTGGTGGACGGATGAGCCTTTTGCAGAAACCACCTTCATTAACGATGCAGGGGGTAACCTTTTACCAGCCGGGGATTCCTGGATCGTCTATCCAGGTTATCATACATTATACAGTTCCATCCGGTTAGAAGCGATGCGCGACGGCATCAATGATCATACATTGCTGAAAATGCTGGAGGCAAAAGATCCTGTGCTGGCAAAAAAGATCATTGATAACATGGTGTATAAATTCGACTGGTATGATACCAGCATCCGTCATTTCAGAAAAGCCCGGCGGGAAATGTTGATAGCCCTGGCGGGAAATTACTAACAGGAACCATATTTAGTTCGTACAAAAAACAATACCTGATTTTACAAACATTAAGAAGTTAAGGATCATTAAGCTTTTCATTTAATTCATTCTTCTTCATTTCTTAATGGCTGCTACAGGAACTAATAGTGTTCCGGAATAATAACAATACTTCTATATTGGAAAAATAAAAAAGGAAATCATGCAGAAACAAATTAAGCATTGCTCCCACTCCATACTGGTCTTCTTTTTTTTATGCAGCTGTTATATACAGGCGGCGCCACAACAAAAGACCTATGTCATCGTACACGGCGCCTGGGGCGGAAGCTGGTCTTTCAAAAATGTAGCGACGATGCTGAAGGCCAAAGGGCATGCGGTATACCGCCCCAGCCTGACAGGACAGGGTGAACGCGTTCACCTGGCATCAGCGGATATTGATTTGAACACCCACATTCTTGATGTAATTAATACCATTCTTTTCGAGGATCTGCATGATATCATCCTGGTGGGCCACAGTTATGGCGGCATGGTTATTACAGGCGTTGCGGACAGCATCCCCGAAAGAATAGCCAAGCTGGTTTATATTGACGCAATTGTCGCCAATGACGGCGAAAGCATTATCACATCGCGTACCGACGGCAGGAAAGGCCCCGAGCATAGTTCCAAAGACGGCTTCGTGACGCCCGACTGGATCAACAAAGCTGACCCCCTGCCCCATGATGTACCTCAATCGCTCAAAACCTTCACTACACCCGTAAAAAGAAAGAACCCACCGGCATTGGCTTTGCCGGCTACCTATATATTCACAGCCGATGACGTTAATCGTCCGGAGAATGATCACTTTTATTTTTTCGCCAACAGGGCAAAGCAACGGGGATGGAAAATGGTAACGATGGAGGCAGATCACAACCCGCAGATGACGAAGCCCGGGGAGTTGGTTGACATCCTGGAAAAAGAGGGCAACGAATAATTAACCAGGAAGTAAACACCTTTACATACACCAGGTAAATCATTTTAGTGATGCGTTCTCTTATACCTGCTTTATTTTTTGCGACCATAACGGTATTTACGGGCTGCAGTACTGCACAATACGGAGTGGGCTACGGTAATCTGGCAAACCAGGTCAGCAGACAAAAAGGGCTGGTAGCTTTTTGGGATTTCAGAGACACTTCAGGCCATCCGGCAGCAGGTAGTGCCAAAGAGGTGAAGCTGAATGCATACGGACCCGCGCGGTTTGTAAAAGAAGGACCTTTTTCAGGATGGGCTATGGAGCTGGATGGCAAAGGCTATTGGTCCATCGAACATAAAAATAGCGGCATGCTGGATATAAAAAACAACGCTGTTACCATCATTGCCTGGGTAAAATGGAATGGCGGAACGGGTTTTGTCGCGGGTAAATGGAATGAATATAGTGATGGCGGGAAACGGCAGTATGGATTGTTTGTATCCTTACCGTATTACAACGGAGAAGACCAGGTATGTGGTCACATTTCAAAAAACGGAGGCCCCACTGCTCCCTTTCCTTTCAGCATCGATTATTCTGCCAGTCCGCAAAAGGTACCGGTCAATGAATGGGTTTGTGTAGCTTTTACGTACGACGGAAATTATATCAGGTCATACCTGAAGGGAGTATTTGAAGAGCGGAAGCCGGAGCTGGTTATGCATACCGCCGGGTTCCTGGAAGATCATCCGCAGGGATTAACACAAATTAAAAATCCATATCGTTATCCTGACGGGATGGGTAATAACGGTTCCGATTTCACGATCGGCGCTGTGCAGCTGAAAGGGGGTATGGGTAATTTCTTTAAAGGGAAGATAGGTGGTGTTGCTGTATTTAACAGGGCGCTCGATGATAAGGAAATGAAGCAGTTGGCAGTAATGCCTCAATGAACAGCAACGCCGGCTTCAAAAACCATCAGGACAGAAATAACGATGACATTATAACAATTTAAGGAACTGCCGCTCGTAACGTTTCATTCTTATTCCTTCCTATCTGACCTTTACAGTAAGCTCCATTCCTTTTTTAGGATAAATGGTCGTCGAAATGTACCCATTCCCCGGATCACGAACATAATCAAGATAATCCTGCATAGAGGGCTGGAATCCAACAACATCATCTACCGCGATCACGGCACCTTTTTTGAGATGGGGCTCTATCAGCCTGAAAACAGTAAAGACCAGGTCGGGCCAACCGTCGAGCAAAACCATATCCCATTGAATCTCCAGGTTTTCCAGCGTTTCCCTTGCATCTCCCTCCAGTATGTCCACGCTTCCATCCAATCCCGCTTCTTTAATATGCTCCCTGGCCATTTTTACTTTGTGGGGCAGATACTCAGTAGAAATAAGCTTGCCGCCATTATCTTTTGCCGCTTTTCCCAAATAAATGGAAGATATCCCGTAAGAAGTTCCGAACTCCAGAATATTTTTAGCATTCAGTGCTCTTGCCTGCATGTACAGAAACGTTCCCTGTGCCGGAACAATAGGAATATATTTATCATCATAGAAACTTTCGTTTTCAGTTTTCCAGTCAATACCCTTACCCAGCAGCTTATGTACTTTAGGTAAAAAATGAAATACCATGCTGCGGCCCTGCTTCAACGCTGCTTTATACAGCTTTGCCAGTACAGCTTCAGCCGGCGGATCGTTCAGCACCCTAAACAGTTCCGGTGTTACTTTAGGCATACTCTTTTTTGCATTGTAAAATATTAATAATCCTTTTTTACCCCGGCCCAACAGGGTTCTGTTCTTATCTGCTTTGCACTGCTTACCCCGGGTTGGTCATTGAATGTACGATAAACCCCGGTAAATAAAACAAGACTAATTGGTGCCTTCGGGCTTTTCTTGTTTTATAATATGCTTTCAAGGAGTCACAAACGCAGTTGTGGCAGGGATAATCAGATTTTTATAAAATGCAGCCTGCAAGGATTTTTGCCGGGCACAGAAGCAGTATCATTCAAATAACCCTACGGTCGCTGTCCTGCGCCATCCTTGCCTGAAAATAGTACAATAAGAAGAACTCATACCATAGCATAAACGGCAAATTTCTTCATGGATCTTTTTTTATCTTACATAATCAGAATATGAAAAGATAACAGGGGAAAAGTCTCTTCCATTGTGGGTATTTACAGGTAAAAGTTCGTCACCGTAAGCTTTATTTCCCAACCACCTGTATGTACCTTAAAACTTATAGCTGTACCCTAAGCGGATCACCTGCGTTTCGTAATAATCATCGCTGGTATAATTAAACCCTGCTCCGTCTATCTTCCTTTTAATGACCATTGTATTCAGCAGATCGGTAGCATTGAAAAATATCTCTCCTTTGCCCCCCTGAACTGATTTCTTTAATCCTGCATCGATTGAAAATCTTGAAAAGATCTTTCCCTGTGGTATAATATCAGGCGCTAGATAAACCGCAGTCAATTGTGCATCCCATCCCCCGGAGAGCCGGAAAGTATTGTTCAGTTTAAGGTTCCCCGAAATAGCCGTTTGTTCGCCGGCTGAAAAAGTGTTGGGTTCCGGGTATAAGTTTTCTACTGTAAAGGCATTGATCTGGTTGCGGTAAATATTTCCGTTGATATTAAATGAATAGATACCAGAAACTTTTTGGTTCAAAATAACTTCTATACCCGTGTTATAACTCTTGCCTGCATTTTGGAATATAGCATATATCAGAGGACTTCCGGCCGCAATGCTTGATATTCTCGTAATGGTGCCGTCGGCAAAACGATGATACAATGCAGAATAAATATAACCGTCGCTCCAGGTGTTTTTATAACCCAACTCAACTGAATTGGTGAACTGCGGGCGCAACGCAGGATTTCCGACTTTAATGATCTCGGCATCATCGTATTTGGGGAAAATACGGATATCCACTTCATTAGGCCTGTCCACCCTGCGGTTATAGAATACCGAAAGCTTATTATTGTCATTCAATTTATAGGCCAGCCTCAAATTAGGGAACGGCTGCGTATAATTGTAACCGTCACTCTTATACGTACTGTGCCCGGGATTGACATCGTACTGAATTTTTACATATTCTACACGCAACCCTAATTCTGCCTCCCATTTTTCGTTTTCCAGAACATAGTTACCATATAACGCCGGTATCAGCTCCTTATAATCCGCCCAGCCTCCGGCGTCCATATCCAAAACAGAGTTTACACCCGGTCTGAACTCCATATTGGTAGGGATACTTCTGCTGCGCAGCCTGAGACCTGCCTCTACCCGTCCGTATTTCAGAGGTCTGGTATAATCTATATTGAAATCATACACCTGTTCATCCGATAATAATTTAAAAGCATCTGTACCTGCCGAGGAGGGAAGGTAATTATCGTAAAAATATTGTTCGTCTTCCCTGTGAAAGGTGTAGTTGAAGCCCACGTTCAGCAAATGCCCCGCTTCCCTGAATTTGTGCTGGTAAGCTGTGGTGCCCATTACTGTCGTTTTTAATTCATCTTCCAAAAACTGCCATAGACGCAAACGTTTGGAAAGGTCGCCATTGAAAAAAGGTTGATCACCCCGGTCAATGATCTTTTCGCTGCCATACATCCCTGAAACGGTCAATGTATTCCGTTTATCCATACTCCAGTCAATTCCTACTTTGGTAGTAAGGAAATTGGTGTTCCTGTTCCGCTTTAGCTGGGAATTGATGATTGTACCATCATCATAATTCCGGGTCACAAACTCGTTCTTGTTTAGGGTGTGGGTATATAGATTATCAGCCTGCAGGAAGATATTAACTTTACCTGTCCTGTAGTTGAGCGATAAAGAAGGGTTGATCTTCGGTGTAAAAGTGTATTGCGGCCTGATGGTTGGCAGGTTTTCCTTCCGCACCCATAGCGCGCCCAAACCCGAGGTAAGACCCACTTTACCATTAAATCCGTTCTGCTTGTTTTTCTTCATGATGATATTGATAATGCCTGCATTACCATTGGCATCATATTTTGAAGACGGGTTATTGATGATCTCTATTTTGTCAATTGCAGATGCGGGAATATTATCCAAACCTGTCTGGCTCCCGAACCCGGTCAGGGCGGTTTGTTTACCATCTATAAGCACAGTCACTTTGTCATTGCCCCGCAGCTGAACCTTACCATCCTGCACGGTAATCCCCGGCAGGTTCTGCATACTTTGCAGCACAGAGCCACCGCTTTGGCTGATGTTATCCGAAAGCAAATAAGTTTTTTTATCCAGCTTACTATCTACATCACCCGGTTTTGCCGTTATGATCACCTCCTGTAATGTCCCTGCTTTTTCTTCCAGCTCTATTGCGGGAATATCTAAAAATGAAGAAAGGCTCCCGATAAATAAAGGTTGTATGCTGCTTTCATAGCCGGTGATGGATACATCTAAAAGATAATTGCCCGGTTGAATGTCCGTCATCGAAAATCTGCCTTCTTCATTTGTTATGGTACCCTGGATAAATACACTGTCCTTCCCTTCTTTAAGGACCACACTTGCATAGGCGATAGCCGATTTACCAGGCTTACTTTTAACCATACCGGAAATAGCTACCTGTGCAAATAACCCGGATGAAAATATCAGAAATGTCAGGGAAAGACAGAGTCGTATTATAAACATATCAAGCCTTTTATTTTGATCAATAATCACAACGGAGATAAGCAGTTTGGTCCCGGTTAAGCAAAGCTGCAACCTGAATTTGAAGAAATTATAAAGACATGATTTCTTTAGATTTTCTTTAGAATTGCATCAAAACTTCGTAGAGCCCTTTTAAAAATGAGTTCTACAAAAATCATACGTTAAACTTCCATTTTCGACATAATGTTGCTACCGGTTTAAGTGACAGGTATTTTAAAAAGCGTTAACTTTCTGCATACGTTTTTTAAACGGTAGGGATCTATTTTTGACGTTGGCATTTGCTACGTGGACCAATCATCTAAACAGTTGTTATGAAGGCGCTCATTATTGAGGACGAAGAATTATTGCAGGAGGAAATCAGGAGCTACCTGACCGAGCGGGGATTGGATTGCGAAGTTGCTTCCAATTTTGAAAAAGCTGAAAATAAAATATCCCTGTTTGATCATGATATTATCATTCTCGATATTACGCTGCCGGGTGGAAGTGGAATGGAGTTGCTCAAAATGGTAAAACGTAAACAGGTTGCTACCGGCGTCATTATTGTCTCAGCCAGGGACTCACTGACGGATAAACTTTCCGGGCTTGACCTCGGTGCAGATGATTATATAACCAAGCCATTTTATATGGAAGAACTGAATGCCAGGATCAACGCTATCCTCAGACGGCGCTCCCTGGGCATCAACGATATTATCCGGGTGGATGATTTGCAGGTGGACACCAACGCCAAAACAGTTTTTCACGGAAAAACAGAAATTATTCTTACAAAAAAGGAATATGAATTGCTTTTGTATTTTATTGTGAATAAAAACAGGGTGGTCAGCAAGCCATCTATCCTGGCCCATTTGTGGGGAGATGAATATGCAAGCAATGAAAGCATCGATACAATTTATGTACACACAATGAACCTCCGGAAAAAGCTGGTATCGCACACCGGCGTTGATTATATTAAAACAGTATATGGCATGGGATATAAATGGGTACAGGGATGAAGCTATTGCAACGATCATTGAGATATAACATCGTCATTACCGTAATTTCACTGGCAGTTGCAGGTATTTTGATGTACTATCTGCTAAAAAAGGAGATCATCGAAGAAATGCGTGAACAACTGGAATACCAGGTAGAAGAAATACATCAATCGCTGGAGAGAGGACAAACCGTCAGCTACCCGCTTGTGGAAGTGGAAAAAGTGGACGATAATATTGCCGCCTGTACCATATTCAGAGATACATTGATCTATGACCCCCTGCAGGATAAATCTGAAGATTATTATTATTTGCTGTCGGTCAGAAAAAATAGCACCGGCAACTATAAGATCAGGGTAATGATTACCTATATAGGCTGGCATGAATATTCTTCTACCATTTTTACCATGTTATTTTTAACGGCAGCCGTTCTTACTTTATTAAATGTAGTGGGCAGCCATTTTTTCAACAAAAGAATATGGTCTCCTTTTTTTTATAACCTGGACAGGCTCAAATAATTTTCGGTAAGTTCTGATGAACCGATAAGCTTA
>CAKSVK010000100.1 GCA_934502905.1 uncultured Chitinophagaceae bacterium | reverse complement strand
TGGTATTACCACCTGTTTTGTCAATGCCCTTTTCAGAAAAATACTTTTCTGTTTCCACTTTCAGCTCGCTGTAAAACACGGAGCCTTCATCTTTCGCAAATTTTAGTTTGTTCATTACCGATAGTTTTTGTTAACAGTTGTAATGCGGGTTTACAGATCAAAGCTATCCTGTGGTACATATGATGCCTAATTGCAAAATCTGACCGGGAGAATTTTAAAAGCGATTGTTACAGAAAAACGGCACCAGGCAACCCGGGGATCCGGGTTATATGCAGAAGTTGCCGGGAAGCCTGGTGAAAATCTGCAAAAACCAATAATTTAGGTTCACATTTTTGCAGATGCTGCAATTTTGGGTTGGTTACGTTGCATGTCAATAGTATACAGGGTAGCCTCCTGTAAATCGGTCCTTGTGAATGTTGCGTGCGGACACGCAACCGGGCGACACCTCCATTGCCTGATACGTGTCTCCACGTATCGTTGTATTGGATGAATAAAAAATTAAAAATGCAGCCGGGTCCTTTTCACGCGAGGTTGCTATGAAGCACTGGAGTTGTGTGATTGATTACCAATAACATCTCGGATAAGCTTTTGTAAATCAACCATTGTGATGTTGCGTGCGGGTACGCAACCGGGCTGCGCCTCCATTGCCCCGATACGTGTCTCCACGTATCGTTTGTATGGGATGAATGAAGCATTATAAATGCAGCCGGCTCCTTTTCACGCGAGGTTGCTACGAAGCGCTGGCGTTGTGTGATTGATTACCAATAACATCTTGGATAAGCTTTTGTAAATCAACCCTTGTGATGTTGCGTGCGGGCACACAACCGGGCGGCGCTGCGCCCGGGATGTACCTTTTGAAATATTTCCCGCGGATGTAATGGCTTTATCATTTGTTGTTTTGCCAATAAGAAGCGGACGTAGCTATCTTCGGTGAAAATGTTCAGATCTTCGCTTTGTGCAGGTTTCCGGCTGGTATCCCCACAGACCGGTAGTGTATTCTACAGGCGGATGTACGCACCCGCCTGCGAAAAATTGAAATACACCCAAGAAACCTTGGCGTGAATCATATTATATTTGTGCTAATGGAAAAATCGAATTTTGTAGACCAGATCAGGATATTTTGTAAAAGCGGACATGGTGGCGCGGGCAGTAAGCATTTCTTACGCACAAAATACAATCCTCAGGCGGGGCCTGATGGGGGCGACGGAGGCCGGGGCGCTCATATTATCCTTAAAGGCAATAAAAACCTCTGGACCCTGCTGCACCTGCGGTACTACAAAAATGTGATTGCCGAGAACGGGGAAGGGGGGAGCGGTACTAATTGTACCGGGCGTTCGGGCAAGGATGTTATCATAGAAGTACCGCTGGGCACGATTGCAAGGGATGAAGAAACAGGAGAGAAAGAGGCCGAAATACTTGAAGACGGACAGGAAGTGATCTGGCTGAAAGGGGGAAGAGGCGGGTTGGGAAATGCCAGTTTTGCCACTGCTACCAACCAGGCGCCGGAATATGCGCAGCCGGGAGAGCCGGGCGTGGAAGGCTGGAAGGTGCTGGAACTGAAGGTGCTGGCGGATGTGGGATTGGTAGGATTTCCGAACGCAGGAAAATCAACCTTGTTGTCGGTGATGACGGCTGCAAAGCCCAAGATCGCCGATTACGCTTTCACCACCATTAATCCCAACCTGGGTATGGTGGAATACAGGGGCGGAAAGAGCTTTTGTATCGCGGACCTGCCGGGGATCATAGAAGGCGCTGCGGAAGGAAAAGGCCTCGGGCATCGTTTTCTAAGGCATATTGAACGTAACCCCGTTTTATTGTTCCTGATCCCTGCTGACAGTATGGATCACCGTAAGGAGTTTGAGGTGCTGCGGAATGAACTGGAACAGTATAATCCAGAGCTGCTGCACAAGGAATTTATCATTGCCATCAGCAAGAGCGACCTGCTGGATGAAGAGTTGAAAGCCGCTATAACAAAGGAATTACCGGAAGATATCCCTCATATATTCATTTCGTCCATGTTACAAACGGGCTTAATTCCTTTAAAGGATATGTTATGGGAAGCGCTCAATAAAAAAACAGGAATTAAATAGCATTATTGTACTTTTTGTTGTAATATTACACCAACCAATTTTAAGGTTCAGCCTCTCTCGATTGCCTGCCTTTAAGGGCGACATAGCGAAGTCTTCACGGGCTTCGCTTTTGTTTTTAAAAGAATGATCATATGATCAGCTTTCCTTTCGTTGCAGCTTTGATCTGGTCTACCGTTATGCCAGGAGCACACTCTACCAGCCTGAATCCTCCTTCAGGAAGGATGTCGAAAACGCCTAATTCCGTTACTACTTTTTTTACACAGCGTATACCCGTAAGCGGAAGGGTACACTCCGGTAAAAGTTTTGATTCGCCGGCTTTGTTAACATGCTGCATGGCGATGATGATATTTTCAGCGCTTGCTACCAGGTCCATGGCGCCGCCCATGCCTTTAACCATTTTACCGGGGATCTTCCAGTTGGCAATATCCCCGTTTTCTGATACTTCCATGGCACCCAGGATGGTAAGATTGATTTTTCGCGCTCTTATCATGCCGAAGCTCATTGCTGAATCAAAGAAAGCGGAGCCGGGTAAGGTGGTAATGGTTTGTTTGCCGGCATTGATGTAATCTGCGTCTTCTTCTCCTTCAAAGGAAAAAGGCCCCATGCCCAGCAGACCGTTCTCGCTTTGCAGTACCACGTTGATGTTGTCGGGGATATAGTTGGCCACCAGGGTGGGAATACCAATACCCAGGTTGACGTAGTAGCCATCTTTTACTTCCTGCGCTATTCTCCTGGCAATACCGTTTTTATCAAGCATACTTGTTGAGATAAATGTTTTTTAGTTCCTGGGTCTTACTGTCCTTTGTTCAATTCTTTTTTCGTAATGTGCTCCCTGCACGATCCTGCTGACATATATGCCGGGGGTATGTATAAAGTTGGGATCCAGTTCACCCGGCTCCACCAGTTCTTCCACTTCCGCAATAGTCACTTTACCGGCCATAGCCATTACATGATTGAAGTTAAGCGCCGTAGCCCTGTATACCAGGTTTCCCATTCTGTCGCCCTTCCATGCTTTTACCAGCGAGAAATCTATTTCAAAAGCTGTTTCCATCAGGTATTCTTTTTCAACGCCGTGAAAGGTGAATTTCCGTGTTTCTTTCCCGGCAGCTACTTCCGTACCCACACCGGCAGGTGTAAAGATGGCGGGCATACCATACCCCGCTGCAAGGCACCGCGTGGCAAGGGTACCCTGCGGTATCAATTCTACTTCCAGCTCACCGCTCAGCATCTGCCGCTCAAACTCAGCATTTTCTCCTACATAGGAAGCAATCATTTTTTTGATCTGTTTTTGCCGCAGCAGTAATCCCAGACCGAAATCATCCACCCCCGCATTGTTGCTGATGCAGGTAAGGTGGTTGATATTTTTTTTCAGCAGGGCTTTTATCAGGTTTTCAGGAATACCGCATAAGCCGAATCCTCCAACGGCCAGGGTCATGCCGTTCCGTATATCCTGTATGGCTTCTTCAGCAGAGGAAACTGTCTTATCGATCATCCGTTAAAGCTTTGCTTAAAGTTACAATTAAAGCGGCTAAAGCAGTAATATTATGTTCCCGGATGATGATCCCTTCTTATTATCTATGCCATTGAATTATATTGAAATTGCCGGTAGCCTTGTTTATTATTTACATCGCTATTAAAGTCCACTGAAACCTAATGGAGCACCTCTTTGTATAAAATCTTTTGGCTGCATTGCACGAAAAAAATTGCTCATAAGCTGTGAAGGACTACGAAGCGTATAAATAAAAAACCGGTGACAAAGCACCGGTTTCTATAATATATTCTGAAACGACTTTAAGCTTCAACAGCGCCTTCTGCCAGCACGGATACCTTGTTGTTCAACACTTCTGCAAAGCCGCCTGTAATGGTATAGGTCGCCGTTACGGTTGACTTATCCTTCAGTATTTTAAGCGTACCCTCTTTCAAAGCGCTTACGAGTGGCGCATGTTTATCCAGCACTTCAAATGATCCGCTGATGCCCGGCAGTTGCACGCCGTACACTTCTCCGCTGTATAACTTACGCTCAGGTGTTAATATTTCCAGTTCCATCCGATTGTTTTTTGGTATTAACCCTTAGCTGCTTCCAGCAGTTTTTTACCTTTTTCTATAGCATCTTCAATAGTACCTACCAGGTTAAAGGCTGCTTCCGGATAATCATCTACTTCTCCGTCCATGATCATATTAAAGGCCCTGATCGCATCTTCGATGCTAACAAACACACCTTTCAAACCAGTGAACTGCTCTGCCACGTGGAACGGCTGGGAAAGGAAACGCTGTACTTTACGCGCACGGAATACAGTGCTTCTGTCTTCGTCGCTCAGCTCATCCATCCCAAGGATGTTGATGATATCCTGGAGCTCTTTATAACGTTGTAAGATCAGCTTAACGCGGTTGGCGCAGTTGTAATGCGCTTCACCCACGATCTGCGGTGTCAGGATCCTCGAAGTGGAATCCAGCGGATCCACTGCAGGATAGATACCAAGGTCGGCGATCTTACGGCTCAATACCGTAGTAGCATCCAGGTGCGCAAATGTTGTTGCCGGCGCAGGGTCGGTAAGGTCATCCGCAGGTACGTATACCGCCTGTACGGAGGTAATAGAACCGTTTTTGGTAGAAGTGATCCTTTCCTGCATCAACCCCATTTCTGTTGCCAGCGTAGGCTGATAACCTGCTGCTGAAGGCATACGACCCAGCAATGCAGATACTTCAGAACCTGCCTGGGTGAAACGGAAGATATTATCCACGAAGAAAAGGATATCACGTCCCTGTCCGGAACCGTCACCGTCACGATAATATTCTGCAACGGTAAGACCGCTTAATGCCACACGTGCACGCGCTCCCGGAGGTTCGTTCATCTGTCCGAATACGAAAGTTGCTTTTGAATCTTTTAATCCTTCCAGCTTCACCTTGCTCAGGTCCCATCCACCTTCTTCCATGCTGTGCTTGAAATCATCTCCATAGGTCATGATCCCTGCTTCGATCATTTCGCGCAGCAGGTCATTTCCCTCACGGGTACGTTCACCCACACCTGCAAATACCGAAATACCACCATATCCTTTTGCAATGTTGTTGATCAGTTCCTGGATCAATACGGTTTTACCCACACCGGCACCACCAAACAAACCGATCTTACCACCTTTTGCATAAGGCTCAATCAGGTCAATTACTTTAATACCCGTAAACAATACCTCTGTAGATACGCTCAGGTTTTCAAAAGCAGGAGGCATAGCGTGAATAGGACGGCCGTTTGTTTTGTCTACTGCAGGCAATCCGTCAATAGGGTCACCGGTCACATTGAACAACCTTCCTTTGATCCCTTCCCCGGTAGGCATGGTGATCGCCTTACCTGTATCCACTACTTCCATTCCTCTTACCAGCCCTTCGGTACCATCCATAGCAATGGTCCGAACGCTGTCTTCTCCCAGATGCTGCTGTACTTCCAGTACCAGCTTTTCACCTGATTCACGTTTCAGTTCCAGCGCATTGTAAAGCTCCGGTAATTGTCCTTCGAATTGCACGTCTATAACGGCTCCGATAATTTGCTTGATTTTACCCTTGATAGGCATATATTAAAATATTTTAAGGTATATGGGCAATAGTGCGGCAAAGGTAAGGGTAAGCAAAATATCGTCCAATTAGTAGGAACAGTATTTCAAAAAAATGACAGAAATAAGCCAATTCTTTCCCTGTCCTGCTGTGCCTGCGATTCTGCGGGAGGGCATTTATCAGTATTTTTGCAATATGAGCGATGAAATAATCAATAAGGTAGCAGAGAGTGGTATCCTTACCATTGATTTAAAAGCGTTTTATCCGAAGACGGAGATCGTGGTATTTGACCTGAAGGATTATCTTTTCAGGGGGCTGATATTAAAGGAAAAGGATTTCAGGGAAGCGCTTAAAAGCAAGGACTGGGCAGTGTACGAAGGCAAAACACTCGCTATTACCAATACCGCCGATGCTATTATCCCCATGTGGGCATATATGCTGGTCACCAGTTATGCGGAACCTTTTGCTGCGGCAATACATTTCGGGTCGGAAAAAGAAGTAGTACAGACCGCTATGCTGGAGAAAATAGTGGCTGTTCCTGCAGATGAATATGCTGACAAAAGAGTGGTGATCAAAGGCTGCGGAGACGTGACGATCCCGGAAGGAGTGTATGTGGCTGTTACAAAAAAATTACGACCGGTGGTGAAAAGCCTGATGTTTGGCGAGCCCTGCAGCACAGTGCCGGTGTATAAAGCCGCCAGGAGCGCGGTGAAGGCACAGTAAGGGATACAGACCGGCAGGTAGCAGGATACAGGTCAGGATACAAGATGCAGGACAGGTGCAGGGTAGAGTGCTCAAAAAGCCTGTGCTGCAGATGATTTTCGGTGAAAGAGTTTCTCGTCCCAGCGTGCAGTGCGCTGCCTCTGCACGTGTCCTCACGTGCAGTTATGATATCCCGTAATCAACCATGATATTAAATAACAAAACCCCGGATCGCCGGGGTTTTGCTTATGTTGTAGCTGGTCATTACCATTTATCCACTTCCTCATCAGCGCCGTTGTCCCGGGTGTCGGGCTCAGGTGTGGCAGAAGCTGTGGTTTCAGCAGAGGCGCTCACTTCTACATCCACTTCCGCGGCTACTTCTGTACCCATTTCCATATCCACATCATCTCCTTCAGGCGTGTCGTGGTTGAATGCATCAAAATCAAAATCGGGCATCAGTTCAGTCTTGACATGATCCACTGCTTCGTTCAATGCTTTGATGAACTTATTAAAATCCTCCTTGTACAGGAAAATTTTGTGTCTGTCGTAACCATTATCATTAAAACGTTTACGGCTTTCGGTAATCGTTAAATAATAATCCTGGTTCCTGGTACTCCTCACATCAAAGAAATACGTTCTGCGCTTTCCGGCACGAATGCGTTTGCTGTAAACACTTTCCATCCTTTTGTCATTGTTGTCGTACGCCACAATAAAAAATTTTAAATGATTTTAACTTGAACCTTTTTTTTAAGATGACAAAGATAAAATTGTTTTTGAATTGACAAAATTTTAACTAAAACTCTTATAATCCGCTACAGTGCAGCATTTTAGCCCTCATTTTCCTCCTGTTCCTGCTGTTTTTTGTACATTTCGGCATAATAGCCATTCTGCGCCAACAACCGCTCGTGGGTGCCCTTTTCCACTATTTTCCCATCTTCCATCACTACGATGGTATCGAAGCTGAACAGGCTGAAGATACGGTGGGTAATGATGATGGCGGTTTTGTCCTTCAGGTATTGGTACAGGTTGCCGATGATCTCCTTTTCCGTCCGTGTATCCACGGCGCTCAGACAATCGTCGAATATAACGATAGAAGGGTCTTTTATCAGTGCGCGGGCAATGGATACCCGTTGTTTTTGCCCACCGCTCAGCGTTACCCCCCTTTCGCCCACCAGGGTATCATAACCCTTCGGGAAACGGGCGATCTCGGAGGCTACGCTGGCTTGTGCCGCCGCCCTGTGTATCATGGGCTCGGTTACTTCATCCAAACCAAAGGCGATATTGCCGGCAATGGTATCGCTGAACAGGAACACATCCTGCGGCACATAGCTGATCTGCTTTCTCAAATCCCGTATATCCATTTCCCGGATATCCACCCCGTTGATCAAAATGCTCCCCTGCGTGGGATCATACATGCGGAGCAACAACTGGGCAATGGTGGACTTCCCGCTACCGGTTTTACCGATAATGGCTATTTTATGCCCGGCAGGTAATGTCAGCGAAAAGTCCTTCAGCGCGGCTATTCCACTGTGCGGGTAGGTAAAATCAACATTCCTGTATTCGATGGCTCCATCCAGTATAACTTTTTCAGGGTGCGGAACGTTCCGGATGCCGGGTTGGGTTTCCAGGAACTCGTTCAGTCTTTTCTGGGAGGCAGAAGCTCTTTGTATCATGCTCGCCACCCAACCGATAGAACTGACCGGGAAGGTGAGCATATTGATGTACACCACAAACTCCGTGATCGTGCCGATGGTAATGCTACCGGGATCTTTGATGTGATACATGCCCCCGATAAATATGGTGAGCAGCGTGCTGAGTCCTATCAGTAATGCAATGGAAGGAAAATATACCGCTTCGAGCTTGGCAAGGTTCACCGCGCTTTTTTTATAGGCTTCACTGTTCTTTTCAAAAAAATGCTCCATGTTTTCTTCCTGCACAAAAGACTTGATTACCCGGATGCCGGAGTAAGACTCCTGGGCATTGGTAGTAAGACTGCTGAGCTGGGATTGTATGTGCTCACTCTTTTTGTGAATGAGTGTATTGACAATGTAGATAGCAATAGCCAGTATAGGCAGCGGCAGCAATACATAAATGGTGAGCTCCCAGTTTTTTTTGAACATGTAAAAAAGGCTGAAACCGATCAGCAGCACGAGGTTGGTGAAATACATCAGCGCCGGGCCGGTGTACATCCGCACGCGGCTCACATCTTCCGCCATGCGGCTCATCAGGTCGCCGGTGCTGTGGGTTTTGTAAAAATCCGTATCCAGCTTTTGATAATGTTCGTATATCTCGTTTTTCTGGTCATATTCAATAAAGCGGCTCATGACGATCAGGCTCTGCCGCATAAAAAACATGAACAACCCGCGTAGCAGTGCCAGCACCAGCAGCGTGATGCCGCATATCATCACCAGCCAGGTGAAGTCGTGGTTTTGAATACGTGATTCCAGTTCCGAAATGAATACATTCACCAACGGGTCATATTCTGCGCGGGTTCCCTTTACTACTGTCTCTGCAGCCGGCACTTCACCGTGCAGCTGCTGCATCTTTTCCTGTACCTTGTCCACCACGTACCCGGTCACCTGCGGCGCCAGTATGCCAAAGTAGTTGGATATCGTTACAAAGAAAATGCCCAGCAGCAGCCGCCACTTGTACTTCCGGAAATATTTATTTACTGCTCTAAGATGCTTCAAAGTTGTCAGTGGTTAGTAGTAAGTGGTAAGTGATAAGTAATTAGTGGTAAGTTGTTGTTCATAAATTGCTGGTTGTTATATGTTTTATTTAATTTGATTTAGAACCGACCTGATAAGTCCGGAAATTATTTTTGAAACTTCTTCGCAAAACATGATCATTTCTTCTTTTTTTGCCTGATCAATATAATATAACCGTTGCCCGAGGTAACACATTGATTTTACCTCGTTACAAGAGTTTTTGGCTATTCCCAGGTAACGTACAAATTCTTTTTTACTGTTTGAGCCAAACCCTTCTGAAATATTATTCGAGACAGAAACAGCAGCCGACCTGATCTGGCTCCTGAAGTCAAAATCGGTGATTTTTCCAAACGTCTCATACACTTTTACAGCCAGATCCTGTGCCTTTTGCCAGGCAATCAGGTCCTCAAACCTTATCACTTTGTTATTCATAAGTTGCAACTTTAGCGCTCTGATGGCACTATTCACTTCCAACATCCGGACCCTCACTTCTTACTATCACTGTCATCTTCCCACTTCCTATTTTCCCACTTATCACTTCCTGCTCATCACTGTCTTCTTCCTACTTCCCACTGTCCACTTACTACTCAAGCCTTTCTCCACTTCTTATATACATTGATCAGCCCGTTGGTAGAAGAATCATGACTGCTGACAGCTTCGTCTCCTTTCAGTTCGGGTAGAATTTTATTTGCCAGTTGCTTACCGAGCTCCACGCCCCACTGGTCAAAGCTGAAGATGTTCCAGATAACGCCCTGTACAAATATCTTATGCTCATACAGCGCGGTCAGTTGCCCCAGTGTATAAGGTGTGATCTTTTTGACCATGAAAGAATTTGTCGGACGGTTACCTTCAAACACTTTAAAGGGTATCAGCTTTTCCCTTTCTTCTTCGCTGAGCTTACCCAGCTCTGCTGCCACTTCTTCCCTGCTTTTACCATTCATCAGCGCCTCCGTTTGTGCAAAAAAGTTAGACAACAATTTAGGGTGATGGTCACCGATAGGGTTATGACTGATGGCAGGTGCAATAAAATCACAAGGTATGATGATATTACCCTGGTGGATCAGCTGGTAGAAAGCATGCTGTCCGTTGGTGCCCGGCTCGCCCCAGATTACGGGCCCCGTTGCCTGCGGCGCTTTTTTACCGCTACGGTCTACATATTTACCGTTGCTTTCCATATTTCCCTGCTGGAAATAAGCAGAGAAACGATGCATATACTGGTCATAGGGCAGTATGGCTTCTGTTTGGGTACCGAAGAAATTGGTATACCACAAACCCACCAGCGCCATGATCACCGGTATGTTCTTTTCAAAAGATGTATTACGGAAATGGATATCCGTAGCGTGCGCACCCTTTAACAGATCTTCAAAATGCTGGTAACCGATAGTCAGTACAATGGACAGACCGATGGCGCTCCACAGGCTGTACCTGCCGCCAACCCAGTCCCAGAATTCGAACATGTTGTTTTTGTCGATGCCGAAAGCCACGACTTCTTTTTCGTTGGTGGAAAGCGCCACAAAATGTTTGGCTACTTCCTTTTCATCCTTTGCGGCGTCCAGGAACCAGTCCCTCGCAGTATGCGCATTGGTCATGGTTTCCTGCGTGGTAAAGGTTTTGGAGGCAATAAGGAACAGTGTCTCTTCCGGGGTAACTTTTTTCAGTGTTTCGGCAATATGGGTGCCGTCCACGTTGGACACAAAATACGTTTGAATGCCTTCCACCCAATACGGTTTCAGGGCTTCCGTGATCATCACGGGACCGAGGTCGCTACCGCCGATCCCTATATTGACAATGTATTTGATCTTTTTACCGGTATACCCCTTCCATTCGCCGCTATGCACTTTGTTGCCGAAATCTTTCATTTGCTGCAGTACCCGCTGCACGTCCGGCATCACATCCTTACCATCTGCCAGTACCGGCTTACCGGAAAAATTCCGTAGCGCGGTATGCAGCACAGCCCGTCCTTCCGTCTGGTTGATCTTTTCACCCGTAAACATGGCCTCGATAGCTTCCTTTACACCGGTTTCCGCCGCCAGTTCCAGCAGGAGGGAGCGGGTCGTATCATTCACCAGGTTTTTGGAATAATCAAACAGGATATCTTCAAACTGAATGGAATAATTGCTGAACCTGTCGCTGTTTTGTTTGAAATAACCGGCAATAGTATCGCCTTTTAACTCTTCATGATGGGATGCAAGCTTTTTCCATGCGGCGGTCTGTGTTGGAGCAATGTGAGGGAATGCCATGGTATTGTTGATTTGGTTTTTGAAAAATGACTATGAACAAAGATAAGGTAATGGGGGGATTGCTGATTTCTGATTTTGGGACGGCAGCAGATGAAAAATCTTATAAGGTTTAGCATACGTTTCAGTGACTTATCCGGGCTGTATTAGTAATAGTAAAGCACAGGTCTGGCTAAGCGCGAATCCAGGCTACCAAACCTGCGCCAGTCACGAGACTTCCCGTCAGCGAGACAAAGTCGTGCCCAATCATTACTTTTCGATTGGTTAAAACCGGCTGTATGAGTAATAGTAAGGCGGAGGTTGGCTAAGCGCAAATCCAGGCTGCCAAGCCTGCACGGGTGATAAATAAGACGATAGAGCTTTTATTTCATCTTATCCAGCAACTGCTTCAGCAGCTCCATCTTTTCTTTTTCAGCCTGTAACAGCCGTTCGTATAACTTCCTGTTTTCTGTGATCTCTTCCGCCCATTTATCTATGGGATTGAAGGTCGGTTGGTAGTTATATTGATAATTAGAACTATGATTTAGAGTTGAGCCATCATAGTTATTCTGAATATTGAATATTGCAGCGTCCTCATCAAAATTCTTAATCGCTTCTGCCGGCACTTTCAGTACCTTGGCTACCTGCTCCAGCAGTTCTGGTTCAATCACATCCTTTTGTTCCAGCAGCGATATTTTACGCTGGTTCCAGTCATCGCCTAATTCCAACGCCAACCCTTCCTGCTTAATGCCCAGCATTTCTCGGAAGCGCTTGATATTCCTGCCCTGGTGTATTGTTTTTTCCATATTCTATAGTGATTGAGTAGGTTACAAATATAACAAACTGATTGCTACCACACCCAATAAATTACCGGGTATCACCGCTAAGATATTGCCGTTGTATATAGGATACCGGCTTACTCTTTCGGACATTTATTGGAATTGTCCATAATAAAAAAAGCACCATTGAAAAGCAAGAACCATCCTGTGCGAAAGCGATTCTATAAGCACGGTCATTTTCTGAATAAAGCCGGTAAGCACCCTTTGCATTGCATTGACGCAATATTTGAAAATTTTCACCTGGATGATTTCAGAGAAGAGTTGACACTGTGGCTACGCATTTCCCTCTCTAACAGCGAGGGAGCCTACGAGGAAGCAACAGCCCGGGAAGATCTGATGGATTTCGTGAACCACCTGCACCGGCTGATTGAAGCATGGTGCATCATCCACATGATAACCTACCGGGAGATAGTACCACCGGAAACAAGAGAGCTGCTGAACATTGCCAACCATCCTTTTTACCTGGTGGAAGCGGAACAACGTAACCCTGACCGGGTGATACAGCAATTCTGCCAAACCTTCCGGCATGGCTATGTAAAAATTGAATTGCTGGATATGCTGGAAGCAGTAATGACCTATGAGGGGGAACAACTGGTATGCAAAGGAACTCTTGTATGCTTCTACCAGCATCTGCATTGCCTGGTAAGACTGGCATACAGGAGGCATAAGCAGATTAAAAACACATAAGATTTGCAAGGCGGCTCTTTCCTGGTGCTGGTGTCTTGTCGCGCTGGCATAGCGGCACGCCGGACTTCCCGTACCCATTCCGCATAATCATAATCAACTGTAAATAATCCGTTTGGAAAGTCGCGTGCGGACACGCGACCAGGTGGTCCGCTGTTCCTGCACGTGTCCTCACGTGCAGTTCAGGTGTAGGCGGAACGGACATTACATGTCACGGCTCAGTGATTAAGCAACTTATAACTAGTGTCATGTCAAACATGAATTTTCATTTGAGATCTCCCGCAGATTCCGCTGAATTCCGCAGAGAATCAAAGCCTTCTGCGCTTATTTGCGAAATCAGCGGGAAATATTAGCCGTCGTTTTATCGCTGACATGACACTAGT
>CAKSVK010000099.1 GCA_934502905.1 uncultured Chitinophagaceae bacterium | reverse complement strand
GTCAGTCCTGCGGGATAGGTCTGACTGTGATTTTTACTTTTTTAATTCTGTTCTTATCTATTTCCAGTACGGTAAACGTAAAATCGCCGATGGTTATTTCCTGGTTTTCCTTAGGTATTTCTCCCGCAAGCTCCAGCACCAGCCCTGCAATAGATTCACTATCTCCCTTTACCTGGTCAAAAGTGTCGGGAGGAAGTCCCATAGCTTTGCAGGCATCGGTGATGATGATCCTGCCTTCAAATATATAGGTCTGGTCATCCAGCTTTTTGTTTACGCTTTCCTCATCATCAAATTCATCCCGGATATCACCCACAATTTCCTCCATGATATCTTCCATTGTTACAATACCTTCCGTTCCTCCGAACTCATCCACCACCACGGCAAAATGTATGCTTTTACGTTGCAGCTCCCGCAGCAGGTCTTTGATGAGGTTTTGTTCGGGGACAAAGAACGGAGGGCGGATCAGCGTATGCCAGTCAAAGTTTTGCTCTTCTACATAGGGTAATACGTCTTTGGTGTGAATAATGCCGATGATATCGTCCAGGCTTCCCCGGTATACCGGCAGCCTGGAGTATTGCAGCTCCTGTATCTTTTTCACGAGGTCCGGAAAGCTGGTATTTTGGTTAATAGCACTAACGTCCAGCCGTGTCCGCATAATCTGTTTTACAGTAACATGTCCGAAACGTATAATGCCTCTCAGGATATTCTTTTCCTCCTCCGTTGCGTCCGGACTGGTATTCATTTCAATAGCCTGGTCAATATCCTCCGCTTTGTAAACGTGGTGCCTGACCCCTCCAAAGCTTTTTTCAATGCCGTCGGTGAATTTTACAAACGACCTGCTGGTGCTGCCGAAAAAGGCATCCAGTATCTCCGCCAGCAGGGAAGCGCTGTAAGCTGCCCGTATATTATTTTGGGTGGCCCACATTTTAGGCAGCATTTCCCCGAACAATACCAGCAAAAACAGCAGCAGCGTCAGCTTGATCACAAAAATGGTGACCTGGCTGCTGTTGTCCGTTAAGAACTCATCCAGTAATACGTTGCCAACAATAATGGCGCCTATATTGATGAAAATGTTGGATATCCACAGGGAAGCCAGCAGCTTCCGGGGCTGGTCCAGCAGGGTGATAATACGCCTCGCAGAGGGATGTTGTTTGGTCTTGAGCATATTGATGTCACGATAACTCAAAGAAAAAAACGAAATTTTTGCGCTGGAAACAAAAAAGGAAAGGATAAGTAATAGCAGCAGCAAGACCCCCAGTATGGTCACCACCTGGGGATTGGCGGCTAGGAGGTAAGGTTTATATGTAAATTGAAAAAATGCCGACGGGTGATCCAAGTTATTGGGTTTAAATGAATAATATAACCATTATCGGCTACATTGATTTTTCCGCAGTTGCCTTAAAATGGGTTATAGTCAACCATAAAAATAACATTTAAAATCAAAATGCAAGATTTTCCGGTGAATCTCCCAGGGGAGGAACGTCTCCGGAGAAATTATCGGTTTCGTTTCCTCCATGACCGCTGTCTGTCCTGCGATCCAGCATAATAAGGTTATCGCCTACTACTTCGGTGGCAAACTTGCGGTTCCCTTCCTTGTCTTCCCAACTGCGGGTACGGAGTCTTCCTTCAATATATACAAGGCTGCCTTTATGGAGATATTTTTGTGCCAGTTCGGCAAGTCCACGCCAGAGCACTACCGTATGCCATTCCGTTTGGCTTACCAGCTTTCCTGTTCTGTCTTTGAATGTTTCCGTAGTTGCCAAAGGAAATTTTGCCACCGCTATATTCCCCTCCAGCAACTGGATATCCGGGTCTTTACCCAGGTTACCGATCAACATAACTCTGTTTACTCCCCTCATATAATTGATTTTAAGTTCCGCGAATGGTGTTACTCCTTATTATCAACTTAAATTTACATTTTTTTCCATCAAATAGTTGTTGATTAGTTTGGGAAATGCAAAAGCTTTAAGATTCTTTAAAGAGAGGGAAATGAATGCATCCGGAAATGCCGGTCGTTTGCGGAGCTGTATTTCTATGAACCGGCCGTGGATGGTCTGGTGGGTCAGGTGCTGGACATATGGTTTTGAAATGCCGGTGATATCCCCGTTTTTCAGGTAGGTGGCAAATGCAGGATGTGTGGTCAGTTCTTTTTCGTTCAGCTCCAGCTCAGGAATCTCTATCATCGGAAACTCATACAGGCTTTGCCAGATGTCTTTTTTTGTACGCTGGGTAATAAAGCTCTCGTCTTTATACCGTAAAACCACGTAGTAAAACCATCGCTGTGTTCTTTTCAGTTTTTTTTCTTTTACGGGTAGCAGATCAACCTGGTTCTTTTCGTAAGCAATACATTTCTTCGATACCGGACAGGACGCGCAGGTTGGAGACTGTGGCTTACATACCGTGGCACCGAAGTCCATTAAAGCCTGGTTATAAATGCCGGCTTGCTGCTGCGGTAGCAGTTCCTGGGCAAGCGAAGCAAACAGCTTTTTACCTTCCGTGCTGTCAATGGCTGTTCTGATGCCGAAGTATCTTGCCAGTACCCTTAAAACATTGCCGTCTACCACGGCATAGGGCTGATTATAAGCAAAAGAAACAATGGCGGCTGCCGTATAGCCACCTACGCCTTTTAACGCCAGCACACCCTCATAGGTGCGGGGAAATATATTGTTATGCTCATTATGAATGATCCGGGCGCTGGCAATAAGGTTTCTGCAGCGGGAATAATATCCCAATCCTTCCCAAAGTTTGAACACTTTTTCTTCGGGCGCTTTAGCCAGGTCAACTACGGACGGGAAATGTTCAATGAACTTCAGGTAATAGCTCCAGCCCTGTTCCACGCGGGTTTGCTGCAGAATAATCTCACTCAACCATATCTTATAGGGATCTTTTTCCCCCTTCCACGGCATTTCCCTGCGGTTGTCTTTTGCATTCCACTCCAGTAATTTCCGGGTAAAATAAGGACCCATTTTCAGTAATAAATTGTTATTCAATTATATGGGAAGAATTTAATTTATGTAATAATACAATTTTTATGATCCTGCCGCGTTCATATATGCAGGCAATAATAAACGCAATAAATTGGTTTTCTTTCATCTATAAATGGAGCGAAAAAAAATTTTTGCATAAATCTTTTGTACAAAACCCAAGATTTTTGTTATTTTATCATTGAATTTCATTTATTTATAAATACAATACCATGCGAAAAGCTGATCTCATTAACAATATATCTGAAAAAACAGGTATTCCCAAGGTTGATGTTTTGGTAACACTTGAAACCCTTTTCAAGGAAGTAAAAGAAAATCTTTCAAACGGTGAAAACATTTACATCCGTGGTTTTGGAAGTTTTATTACAAAAAAGCGTGCTGCCAAAATAGGACGCAATATTAAGAAGAATACGGCGGTGCACATCCCCGAACATTATATTCCTGCTTTTAAGCCTGCCAAAGAATTTGTACAGGAAGTTAAAAAGCTGAAATCCGCAAAACCGGTAGATGAGAATTTTGATGACTCGGATGATAGCATGTAACTTCGTGCAAAACTGAAGCATTGAAAAGACAGCAACTTATTGTTGTGGCATCAGGGCTCGTTTTATTACTGAGCCTTTATTTTTTTGGTAGAACCAAGCCGAACCTGGACAAGGTAGTTATGCCGGCGGCCGCCACACACGCCGATCATGAAGAGGAAGTCCTTGACATTGACCAGATCCTGGGAGATGCCAAATCCAGGCTGACACCCGAGCAGCAGGCGTGGCTGGGTGCTAAAGAAAATTCTATTGTCCGTGGCGACCTCCAGACACAGAAAATACAGTTATACGATGAGCTGGCAGGGTTCTGGCGGGATACCGCCCGTGTATTTGAACCTTATATTTATTATTTGGGAGAAAAGTCCAAATTGGAAAATTCTGAAAAAAACCTCACCTTTGCAGCCCATTTATATTTAAGACAGTTAAAAACCGTTGAGCAGCATGCGCTGCAGGTATGGATGGCAAACCAGGCGGCAGGCTTGTTCAGGCAGGCGCTGGAACTGAATCCGGCAAATGACTCCAGCCGGGTGGGTTTGGGAAGTTGTTATATATTCGGCGCTTCCGGTGCTTCAAGCCCTATGGAGGGTATTCAGAAGATACTGGAGGTAGTAAATGAGCACCCCGATAACATATATGGTCAGTTTATGCTGGGATATGGTGGTATCATGACGGGGCAGTACGATAAGGCGGCGGAACGCCTGCTGACCGTAACCCGGGCGGATCCTGATAATTCAGAAGCCGTTTTTTTACTGGCCGAAGCGTACGAGAGGAATGGGGACAATGCAAAAGCGGCTGAATGGTATGAAAAGGGGAAAAGGTTTGTTCAGAATCCCGAGTTGCTGACGGAAATAGACAAGAGAATTAAAGCATTAAAATAATTATTTACTTCAAAATCTAATTGGTGTATGCCTTGTGGTAAAAAAAGAAAACGTCATAAAATAGCTACGCATAAGCGCAAAAAAAGGCTCAGAAAGAACCGTCATAAGAAAAAAAAGTAAATAAAACTGCTGCTTAATTCTTCTTTGAAGCTGCAGGATCCGTTTTACCACAAGCCCGGTCTGGATTTCTCTGGATAAATGCGGTAAAAGTAACTAAAGACCGTTGGTTCAATACAATATCGATTATTGTATCACCTTCGGTCTGTCTTCCGGTCAGCTTCCTTCGTGTGTTTACAATTAGTAGGTTCATTAAAAGGCTTTTGGCTTGAACAAAGAATTAATTATTAATGCAGCTCCTGTAGGAGTGGAGATTGCCCTGCTGGAAGATAAAAAGCTGGTAGAATTGCATCATGAAAAAGCAGATGCCAGCTTTGCGGTAGGCGACCTGTACCTGGGAAAAGTTAAAAAGCTTATTCCCGGGCTGAATGCTGCATTTGTGGATGTTGGCTTTGAAAAGGATGCTTTTTTACATTATACCGACCTGAGTCCTTATGCCAGGTCGCTGTTGAAGTTCACACAGCGGTCGATGAATGAGGGCGATTTTGATTTTGCTACCTTTCAAACGGAGCCGGAAATCATTAAAACCGGTAAAATAAACGAAGTGTTGGGTCAAAAGCCTAACATACTGGTGCAGATATTAAAAGAGCCCATTGCAGCTAAAGGCCCGCGCCTGAGTTGTGAGATATCCCTTCCCGGCAGGTTCGTGGTGGTAACGCCATTCAATGATATCATAGCCGTTTCCCGTAAAATACATTCTTCCGAAGAACGGAAACGCCTTCACAAAATAGTAGAGTCCATCAAGCCCAAAAATTTCGGGGTGATCGTGCGTACAGCCGCAGAAGGAAAGAATACGGCGGAGCTGCACGAGGATCTGCTGATGCTGGTGGAAAGCTGGAAAAATCTTCAGCGAAACCTTAAAGGTGCTACAGCGCCCTGCAAAATACTCAGTGAGCAGACAAAAACGACCAGTATGCTCCGGGATCTGCTGAATGAGGATTTTAACCGTATTGTTGTAAATGACAAAAATATTTACAACGACACCCGCAGCTATATACAGAAAATAGCTCCCGAAAAAAAGGAGATCGTCACCTTCTACAATAACGGTACGCCGGTATTTGACCAGTATGGGGTAACCAAGCAGGTGAAATCATCTTTTGGGAAAACTGTAAACCTGCCCAGCGGGGCTTACCTGATCATTGAACACACCGAGGCGCTGCACGTAATAGACGTAAACAGCGGTTATAAAAGTGTGAGTAATAACCAGGAAATGAACGCACTCGAAACCAACCTGGAGGCAGCGGCAGAAATAGCCCGCCAGTTGAGGCTTCGTGACCTGGGGGGTATTATAGTGGTTGATTTCATAGACATGAAGTTGCCTGATAACAAGCGCAAGCTGATTGAGGCAATGGAAGACTTTATGCGGTCCGACCGCGCCAAGCATGCTGTATTGCCCATTTCCAAATTCGGGCTCATGCAGGTAACCCGGCAGCGTATGAAGCCGGAGGTAAATATCAACACCCAGGAAGTATGCCCCACCTGTAACGGCACAGGTAAAATTTCTTCTACCCTGGTATTGGAAGATGAAATAGAAAAAAACCTCAGCTACCTGGTAATGCAGAAGCACAAGGGACTGACCATCGTGGTACATCCTATCGTGTATGCCTACCTTACCAAAGGATTCATTTCCATTCGCAGGAGATGGAGCTGGAAATACAAGCAAACCATTAAGCTGAAGGCGGATAATAACTATTATCTTACCGAGTTCCACTTTTTCGACAGCAATGACGAAGAAATAAAGCTGTAATACCGGCATCAGATAATACTGTTTTTATGCAGTATCTTCTGTTACAGTAGCGAGGTCAGCTATTGCCGGTTAAAAATGCTGTAGAAGTCAAATCCCGTATCATAGAGGTAAAAGAACAACAGCGCCAATCCGGTCAGTGCTGCTATTATTACCCACAGCAGTTCCCTGTTCTTTTTGGGAGCATATACCTCCTGCAATTGGTTTTCCGGGAAAAAGCTGCCGCTTATTTCCGTATCACCCCGCAAAATGATATGGTTGGCATCTGACCGGATGATGCGTTGTGCAGGTAACGGATACATATGGTGATTACTGACAGGAACAGCTTCCAGTTGCAGCGTACCGTCCATATCCAATTTCAGCGTACCGACGTCATGCCATACCACTTCATTACCCTGCTTCAGATCATTTTTAAGATCAAAGCTAAAATCGTTCAGTCTTTTTATTGCTTCCCATTCCTCTATACCGAGCTTATCGGACATATAACGGAACAGGCTTTTGCCGGGGGTGTCCTGCGTATCATCCAGAAATGCTTTCAGAGCAGGCGGTTCAATCAGGTGATCGGTGAAATTAATGATAGCAGGGATATGCTGCAGCTGTATGGTACCCAGCCCCGGTAAACTGACAGATCTATGCTGTATGAGATATTGGTGCAGCAACTGCAACATATATAACCTTTTTGGCCAAGGTACGATTAAATTGTAAACATAGGAGATTTGCCGCGCTGCCACACCGTTCTGCAATTCCATAAAAGAATACCTACTTATTCATTTCAAGTGATCTGGTTATACCATAGTATATTCTTTGCAGCAACGACATATCACGGGTAATAACCAGTGCCCGCGCCTTTAGCCCGTTTTTAAAGGGAATCTCTTTATTCCTGCTGGTTGAGAGCGATGGCAGCTCCACTCTCCCCAAAAATCCACTGTCTATTGCTGTGCCGGATAGGTAGCCCAGCTTTCCCGGGATAAACCCAACTTCCTGGTAGGGGAAGGCGTCAAATCGTAACTGCACTTTCATTCCTGTATCCACCCGGCCAAAATTGTGCTGAGCCAGCTTTACTTCTGCATAGTAACCTGCATCTTCAGGAGTAATGTAGGCAAGCAACTTTCCCTGCTCTACAAATTGATTTTCCTGCAAGGGTAGCGTAAACGCAACTTTTCCATCTACGGGACTTCGCAACACAAACCGTATGATCCAGTCTTCGGCAGCGCTTTTCAAAGTGAACAAAGCCTGCTCAAATAACTTCTGTTGTTGCAGAATATCGTGTTCTACCTGGTTGATCTCCTTTTGCTTGTCCCTGATCATGTTGTCCTGAGAGCTGATGGTTGCCTCCAGTTGCGGGATGGTTACCAGCTTATTCATATAAATGCTTTGCGCTGTCCGGTATTCTTCTTCCGAGATGATTTTTTCCTTATATAACACCTCATTCATTTCAAAAGTTTTTTTTGCCAGCTTATTCTCTTCTATTTTAAGCTCCTTTTGTTCAATCGTCTTTTGCCGGATATGTTGAAGAGACCCGATATCGTGCAACAACATATCCTTCCTTTTTACAAAAAAGCCATTAATGAGGTAATCATTGAACTGTTGCCAGGCTGTTATAAATGTCTGGTATCCACCCTGCAGCTCACCTAGGTTTTCCATTCGGTAAATAAACAGCCCGGATAACTCTTCCAGGTGATCATTAGCCAATAACTTTGCAGCGCTATCAAGATTTTCTGATAATTTTATTACCTCTTTCGGGTCAGCAGCACCCTCAATCCATCCAAGTACCTGGTTTGCTTTAACTACCTGGTTGTTCTCTACAAATAGCCCTGTCAGTCGTCCATTAAACCTTGTTACTACTTCTTTGGGCGCATTCTTACCGGTCAATAATGCAGTTCCCTCAATGATATCGGGATATCTGATAAACCCGGCTACTGCAATGATCAACAGTAATATCGAAAGAAAAATAAGCAAAGCCCACTTCTCAAAACTGGCAGGCTTGCGGCTGATGATCTCCTGCGCCATTTCGGAACGAAGTTGCATGTTGCCATTCAATGAAACGGATGACAGATCAGCCTCCGGTAACTGCGAAATGTTGATCTCCTTCTTCATTTTTTGTATGTTTATTTTTAGTTCCACCGCAGAACCTCTTTGCGGGAGAAAAATTCGACCTGTGGTGGGAAAGCGGCCCCGTTGATAGTTTTCAGTTTCCCAGTTCAAGTTGGTTCTTCACCAGCTCAAAATATTTTCCTTTAAGCGCTGTTAGTGTTTTGTGGGTACCCTCTTCTACAATTTTTCCTTTTTCAATTACTACTATCTTGTCCGCATTTTTTACCGTACTCAAGCGGTGCGCTACAACCACCACCGTTCTACCCTCAAAAAACTTTTGAAGATTTTCTATAATTACTTTTTCATTGTTTGCGTCCAGGGCGTTGGTAGCTTCATCAAAAAAAATATAGTCAGGGTCCTTATATATGGCCCTTGCTATAAGGAGTCTTTGCTTTTGCCCCTGGCTGATGCCCGTGCCTTCTACACCCAACTTTGTATAATATCCATTCGGTAACGACTCTATGAAGAAATGAATATTAGCGATCCTGCAACTATGTACCAGTCTGCTGTAGTCTACTTCCTCCCTTCCGACTGCTATATTTTTAGCAATCGTATCATTAAAGATATACCCGTCCTGCAGCACCGACCCACACCGGTTCCGCCAGTGGGCATGGCTGATAAAATCAAACTTCATGCCTTCCTCTTGAATGTCGTTACCTCCCACCCTTATTTCTCCTGAATATTGATCATATACTTTTAACAGCAGCTTTATTAAGGTGGTTTTACCGCTGCCGCTGGTACCTACAATGGCCGTGATTTTATTTTCCGGAATATCCAGGTCAAAATGTTCAAACACGGGTTCATTCCCCGCTCCGGGATACGTGAAAGACAGGTTCTTTAACGATATTGTTTTGTTTTCCGGAAGCTCTTTACTATACATTTTTTCCGGAAGCTCTTCTTCATCCAACTGGTGAATTTCATTCAACCGTTCCATGCTTATTTTTGCATCCTGCGCGCTTTGCATAAACCCGATCCATTGCTGCACCGGTGCGCTAAGTTGTCCTATGATGTATTGTATAGCCAACATCGACCCCAAAGAAAGCGTGCCATCAATTACGAGATAAGCAACAATAAAACTGATGACGATCCCTTGTGTCTGGTTAATGAACGTTGCTCCGGCTTCCTGCCACTGGCTGTAGTTAAGGTTTTTAAAATTAAGCTTAAAGATAGCCGCCTGAATATTTTCCCACTCCCATCTTTTTTGCTTCTCTGCATTGTTAAGCCTTAGCTCCTGCATGCCTTGTATCAATTGTAAAGTGGCGTCGTTCTCTTTTGCCGAAAGATGAAAATTTTCATAGTTGAGCTTTCTTCGTATCCGCATGAACAACGCTATCCAGATAAAATAGACCGCACTGCCGGCACAGAACACAAAAAATAATTGTACATTATACATGATCAATACTACCGCATAAATAACAAAATTGACTACGGAAAACAGAGTGGATAGCGCTGAACCGGTAAGAAAATTCTGTATCTGGCGGTGATCACCGATTCTTTGTAAGGTGTCTCCTGTATGATGCACATCAAAATAGGAGACCGGTAGCCGAGTAAGCTTGATCCAGAAATCGGATAAGACCTGTATGTTCAGGATATTGGCAACCCTCAGTAATAACCGGTTTCGTATGAAATCCACGATTGTTCTGCTAAAAACAAGCATCAATTGTGCTGTCAATACTACGGTAACAAATTGAAGGTTTTGTGTGTTGATGCCTGCATCTACTACGCTTTGCGTTAAAAAAGGAAAAATCAACTGTAGCAAAGATGTTATAAGCAAAGCAACAAACACCTGGATTATCTGCCACCGGCTGCTGGTCAGGTATTGCATGACCAGGTTCCAGCTCAGCTTTTTTTCTTTGTCTCCCTTTCTTTGATAAAATGCGGGCGTTGGCTCCAACAACAATGTGATTCCGGTTTCTTCGCCTTCACTATTTTTAGCAGTCAGCCAATGCGAAAAGAATTCCGCATGGCTGTAAGTGATAATGCCTCTGCCCGGGTCGGCTATTTTAACTTTGGTTCGTGAGACGGATATTAATACCACGAAATGATTCTGATCCCAGTGTAGGATACATGGCGTCATTACCTGTTGCAATTGTTGAAATGTGATCTTAACACCCCGGGTCCTGAAGCCTATGTCCTCAGCCGTTTCACTGATGCCCAGCATAGAGACTCCTGCTTTATTAAAACCCGCATTATGACGTAAAGAGTCTGCATTTAAATAAGTCCCGTAAAACCTGGAAATCATTTTAAGACAGGTGGGGCCGCAGTCCATGGCATTGAGTTGTCTGTAAAAAATAAAGCGGCTGATGTATTTCATAGTGATAATTAACAATTAAATGTAATGATAATATCCGTAATTAAAATACCCCTTCAATTAATTAAGGCATTGTTTTTGTGGTATCGATAAGGCAGTTCCGTTGCTTTCGGACGGGTTGCGTTCCATATCTCACTCTATGCAAACTTACCGACTGGTAAGAAATAACCCGGTTGCAGACTCCGGGCGTGCTTACTCCTACCTGTAAAGGTTTTGGTTTTTTACCGGGGATAAACTTTGGTCCTTTTGTGATAATTAAGTAAAATTGTTAACTTTATAAACTAACATACATAAACCTTACTTGCCTATGAACCTTATCACACCCCTACAAAACTGTGAATACACTGTTGTTAAACTCATGCGTTGGTTAGACGCAAAAATCACGGAAACAACGCTTAGGGATGATCTGCGGACACATCCTGATTATCCCAGCCTTCTCTGTATCTCGGATACGCTAAACGCTTATAATGTTGAGAATGTCGCATTAAAGACCCAGGTTGATAATTTCTCACAATTCCCCGTTCCTTTTATTGCGCATATCAGGGATACCCACAATGGTGATCAGGTATTTACTCTCGTTCATAAAGCGGCAGCCGGGAAAATATGGTATGAGGTTCCCGGGAAAAACAAGCTGACAGAAGAAAATGCGGACGAATTTACCCGTCGGTTTGCAGGGCATGTATTGTTGCTGGACGGCAGCGAAGCGTGGGCGGAAAAAGGTTATCCGGCAAAAAGGAAAGAGGAAAAAAGAAAGCGATTTTTAAACGCTCTTGCTTTATCTGTTATTCCGGCAATAGCCTTACTACATATTATCTCGTTATTTATACAGTATCCCCCGTCGTCCGTTGTCTTTCCTGCTGTTTTTTTAATATTAACCCTGGCAGGCTGCATTATCAGTTTCCTGTTGCTGTTGTTTGAGATAGATGTGCATAACCCTGTTCTGAAAGATATCTGCCAGGCCGGTAAAAAGCTTAACTGCTCTGCCGTGTTGCAATCAAAGGCTTCGGGTATCATGGGCATAAGCTGGAGCTCCATCGGGTTCTGCTATTTTTCCGGGATGTTGCTTTGCTTATTAACACAGGGGACTGATAATCCTGGAACACTTTTATTAACGGGGGCGTTGGCATTACTGGCATTGCCCTATACCTTGTTTTCTGTTTATTATCAGTGGAGAATTGTCCGGCAATGGTGTGTGCTTTGCCTGGCTGTTCAGGCTATCCTGTTATTGCAGGCAGTTACAGTACTTACAGGGGACTTCCTTAATTATCCTTTATCTTCTTTATCGTTTTCGGAATATTTTGCTACAGGATTTTGTTTTGTACTTCCGGCTGTAGGTCTATATGTCTCGCTTCCCGCCACAAAGGAATCTAAAGGCGGAAAAACACATTACGAATCGTTACAACGATTAAAACATAACCGGCAGGTATTTGAGGCTTTATTGGGGCGGCAAAAAAAGATACAACATCCTGCGGACGGATTAGGTATACTATTGGGCAATCCAAACGCTGCCTGGCAGGTGATTAAAGTATGTAACCCCTATTGTGGACCCTGTGCCAGAGCACATCCTGTTTTGGAAGAATTACTCCATACCAATCCGGATGTTTCGCTGCAAATCATTTTTACAGCCACTGGCAATGATGCTGATCCGGGAACAGCACCTGTAAGGCATCTACTCGCCATTGCACAGCACTATGACGAAGCTGTCGCCCGGCAGGCGCTTGACAACTGGTATAATGCCCAGGAAAAGGATTATGAAAAATTTGCAGATAAATACCCGGTAGAGAAGCAGCAATTGGAACAACAACGAGAAAAAATGGAGACGATGAAAAAATGGTGTGAAGCTACACAGATCAGTTTTACACCCACCATTTTTATAAACGGGCATCAGCTTCCGGAAATATATACTATTGCCGATCTGAAATACCTGCTTTCTAAAACATATTGATATGGCTATTCTAAGACAAATAAGACGTCTTCAATTCATTGATTATCTTATTAGAAGAAAAGCAACGGGAAATCTCAACAATTTTGCTCAGAGAAACAGAATGAGCAAAAGAGGCCTTTCAATAATCTTACAAGAAATGAGAGAGATGGGGTTCCCAATCAAATTTAGTCGCCAGGCAAATACTTATTATTATGAAGAAAATGGTGAAATGGTAAAATGCTTGTTTAATAAATATGATAATGTTCTGTCAAGAGAGGAAATGAAGAATGTAGACAATTTAGAAAAACTATGCTTCTCGGAGTCCAGTATTTTCAAGCCCTGTCAAAATCCTTAAAATACTTCAAAGTATAAGGAGTGAAGATTCAAACGTATATAATTAATTTAAAAAGCCGCATCGAACGAAGAAGAAATATAATGAAAGAGTTTTGCGGTAGGGATGAATTTGCAGTTACTTTAACAGAAGCTTTTCATCATAAAACAGGAGCCGTCGGACTGTGGAAAAGTATCAATAAAATTATCCGAAATGCCATCAGTGAAGGATATGAATACATTTTAATGTGTGAAGACGATCATCAGTTAACAGATAATTATTCCAAAGATCTGCTGTTTAGAAATATCCATCTTGCTAAAGATATGGAAGCCGATATACTATCCGGTGGAATAAGTTGGTTT
>CAKSVK010000098.1 GCA_934502905.1 uncultured Chitinophagaceae bacterium | reverse complement strand
TACTACGACCCCTCCGGCAACCGTACCGGCGTAGCCCACAGAGGCACCACCACCTACAACTTCACCTGGTATGTACGGGATGCACAAGGAAACGTAATGGCGGTATACAAAGTCAACGGTGTGAACGCTGCCAGCCAGGGGACGCTTGAGCTCAGCGAGCACCATGTATATGGCAGCAGCCGTTTAGGCACCATCAAACGTAGCCTGGACGCCGACCAACCAAAATACACCCCTGAAAGTATATCCAACCTTGGTAATGCATATTTGATTAACTTTACCAGAGGCAACAAGCTCTTTGAGATAAATAACCATTTAGGCAATGTCATGGCCACGGTCTCCGACCGCACACTACCCGAAGCTGTCACCGGCACGCCTACGGCAGTACGGGGTTACACCACCGACATCGTGACGGCATCGGATTATTATCCCTTCGGGATGGTATCCCGCGCCTTCAACTCACCTTCTGTTAACTATCGCTATGGCTTTAACGGTAAGGAAGTCGACAACGAAATGTTCGGCATCGGCAACGAGCTGGATTACGGCATGCGGGTATATGACCCGAGGGTAGGAAGGTTTTTGAGTGTCGACCCCATTACAAAAAGCTACCCGCAATTAACACCCTATCAGTACGCTTCCAATTCTCCAATAGAAAATATAGATATAGATGGTCTAGAGAAGTTTACGGCTCATATAATGAGAAGTATTGAGGGTAATGGTCAACCTAAAATGAGATCTGTATCGGAGAATACTACACAAAAGCAAGTGCTAACTGCACAAGTTACTTGTCATCCCGATAAAACATATTTGAAGCAAGACCAAATTAGGATTCAGAAAGAATATGCAGCACTTGATCATGAAGGTGGACAGGTTGCATTTCCGAGAAGCTCGTTTTGGACGTTTTTGAGTGGACCACGAACAATGTCTGTTGAAGAAAAAATAGGAGAATCCTCTTTTCTATCAAATCGAATTATTGATGATGACGGATACCTAACTGATAGAATAGCTCCAATAACTGGAACTCCCCCGGATTTCGGCAAAATTAAAGGTGTTCCCGGAATGCTTGGGGCTAATTTTGCACAAAAAAAAGTTAACTCAAAGCGATTGTTTAGTCTAGACGGTCAGGCTAAATATTCGGAGCTTGCAGGCTCCGAAATTAAAACAATTGAAGATTTAGCAACTGCTATAGTTAATAAAAAAGTAAATGTATCGGATATTACAGTTGATTTTGTGATGAGAAACGGAGAAAAGGTTATTTTAAATACAAGGACTTCTGCCGCACTTAAAAAAGCCGGAGTTCCAATGGACAAATGGACTGGCATAAATAAAACAGGAGAAAAAGTACCAGGAATGAACGGTAAAACCTTTGATGATTTAGCTAATGAACAAATTTCAAGGAATTATAAAATGACATATAAAATTAAGGGCTGTAAGGTCGTATTCAATCCTTATGATTTTCTTCCTGCTTATGGGGAAACAAGTATTGATTTAAAATTTTCTGATAGCTTGCTTGAGTTGAATGTCTATTATGATACAAACAGAGATAACAAAGAGGGGTGCTTAAGATTATTATTTGACAACGCAGTATTTTATAAGCTTGAAAGTTTTCCTGGAGTTAGTTCGATTAATGCAGAATATGACTACGATGACAGTACTGTTGGAAATTTGATTCAATTTTTGGACTCTGATTTTAAGGATGTGTGGGAAAAGCATTTTAATAATCTTTTTAAATTTGCTCACTATAAGATATTTCTTCTAGGAGTCAACAAAAGCTTGGAAGTTGTCTGCAGAGATATTCATTTTTAGTTAATAGATAGGAGGTTCAGTATTATTTTTGCTTTTAACGAAATTTCTCTTTTTCAACACCATGGATGATTCAATAAATATCCTTACGTTATTGTAAGTGGTTAGATATTATGCATTGATGGTACAAAACACTTTATCAAGTAGCGAGCTACTGAAGAGTGATTAAATGCAAACATTCAACATTCCGGTATTATCTATTTGAGAAGGTGCACAGTTAATACTTAATACGCGTTTTACAGCTGCTTTAACCAAGAGTAAAGTAGATAGGGGGAGCTGGAATGCGATTAATGTTATAGGAAATGATTTTTTTTAAACTCTTTTAAATGGGCAACTTAGAAGAAATAAATTAACAAATACAGGAACAGTGACAACAACACAGGCAGGAACAAATACGGTCATTAGTTCAAATACGGTAACATCGAAAATAGAAATGATTAATAGCAATAAGTTAAGCAAGGTTATATCACATGCTTTACGGCATGAACCTGAAAAGTATAATATTGTTCTTGACAAAGACGGGTGGGTGAACATTAATAGTTTGCTTAAGGGTATTCAGGAAAACATACATGAGTATCAAGATTTGGTTTTGGATGATATTTTCAAAGCTGTTAATGCGTCGCGAAAGAAAAGACATGAAATAAAGAATCATAGAATAAGAGCAATATATGGGCATTCAACTGAAATTGAAATGGACTATATAGAGCGTGCTCCTCCAGATTTTTTATATCATGGCACATCAGAAGATGCCTCTAAAATTATTTTATTAGAAGGGTTAAAGCCAATGCAAAGAAAATATGTACATCTGTCACCCAATATCCGTACTGCAATTACTGTAGGAGGTCGAAAAGAACGAAGTCCTGTGGTTTTAACCATTGCCGCAGAAAAGGCTTACTCATGTGGCGTAACTTTCTATTTTGGGAATGATGATACATGGTTAACCAAATTTGTTCCTTCTAAATTCATAGAGAAAACAGAGGCATGAGAATTGAAGAAATAAATACAGTTTTGCATATACAAGCGGGAGCTCCTGTGCCTGTTGTTTTATCTGATGAATATCATCTAGGTAGTGTATCAGATTATCAGGTTTTCCAAAAACAGTGGAAAATAGAGCGTTTGCAGGAGGCAATTTTGATTTCCTGTAATTTTTTACGATAAAAAATATGGATTTTTAATTGTTTAAAGCCCTGTAACGGGGCTTTTTTAGTATTCGTGTATCAGAATATCAGGTTTTATGGAGTGTAAACTTTGCAGGCATACCTGTCAAAGAGCAGGAAGGCAGAAAAACGGGGCTCAAAAATATTATTGCAGCGTATGCCGAAAATATCAGCAGTTGCAGTATAAGTATGCGGCATGCAATAAAGATACAGAACCAATGATAAGCCGTCTTGTTTGCGAAAGTGTAGGCATAAGAGGAATAGCCAGGATATTAAAGATGTCGGTGGTTACGGTATGCTGCAAAATAAGAAGGATAGCTGCTTCCGTCAGGAAACCAGCTATACCGCTACAACGGAAAGCATTTGAACTGGACGAAGTGAGAACTTACGTAAAAAAGAAAGAGCACCAATACTGGATCGCCTATGCATTATGCCATGAAACAAAGCAGGTAGTTGATTTTGTTGTAGGCAAGCGCAACAAACGCACCTTAAATAGTATCGAAACCACATTGTTGTTATCTGGAGTAAAAACAATAAAAACAGACAAGCTGAATATATACCAAACCCTTATACCGCAAAGCAGGCATACAAGCGCAGCATACAATACTAATCATATTGAAAGAAATAACCTGAATCTGCGCACCCATTTAAAACGTTTGAGTCGCAGAACGATCTGTTTCAGCAAGAATGTTTTAATGCTGGAATGCTGTTTGAAAATATATTTCTGGAAATGTCTATAGTGCGACATGTTTTATAGTAAAAAGGGCCAACCACAGTAGTAATTTATTGGTAACTCATTCCATAGCGTTGCTATAATATCCAACGGTAGGGCTCCCCGCCCAATAGCGCTCCAGCCGTACAAGAGTGCGACGCAAGCAAAGCCGCATAGCAGCACAACAGCCTGTAACAAAATAAAAAGACCATTAAAGAAAAACTGATCACCACTACGGAGCGGTTTTTTACTCTCCCCCTTCGGTTGAGCTGGAGGGGGCTTCAGCTCAACCGGTTGGTAAAAAATGATGTATATACCGGCTTCAACAGCAACAACAACCACTGGAACAACTCCACCACCGAAAACCGCTACCGCGAAACCTACAGCTACGATGGCAATGGCAATTTTAAAACCGTACAGCGCAACGGCAACCTCACCGGCAACCCTGCCATGGACAACCTTACCTATCACTACACCCCCGGTACCAACCGGCTTAACCACATCACCGACCTGGTCGGCGATAATGTATATGGTTCCACGGTAGACATCAAGAACCAGTCCCCCGGCAACTATACCTACGATGCCATCGGGAACTTAAAAAGCAGCGTCTCCAACGGCACCGATAACATCCAATGGAACGTATACGGCAAAATAGAAGAAGTCACCAAGCAGGGACTTCAAAACGCCGCCAGCCGCTTCCATCATTACTACTACGACCCCTCCGGCAACCGTACCGGCGTAGCCCACAGAGGCACCACCACCTACAACTTCACCTGGTATGTACGCGATGCGCAGGGTAATGTCATGGCAGTATACAAGGTCAATGGTGTGAACAATGCCAGCCAGGGCACGCTTGAGCTCAGCGAGCACCATGTATACGGCAGCAGCCGTTTAGGCACCATCAAACGCAGCCTGGACGCCGACCAGCCCAAATACACCCCTGAAAGTATCTCTAACCTTGGTAATGCATATTTGATTAACTTTACCCGAGGCAATAAGCTCTTTGAGATAAATAATCACCTGGGCAATGTCATGGCCACGGTCTCCGACCGCACACTACCCGAAGCCGTTACCGGCACGCCTACGGCAGTACGGGGATACACAGTGGATATCGTAACGGCATCGGACTATTATCCCTTCGGGATGGTATCCCGCGCTTTCAATTCACCTTCTGTTAGCTACCGCTATGGCTTTAACGGTAAGGAAGTCGACAACGAAATGTTCGGCGTTGGTAACGAACTGGACTACGGCATGCGGGTATATGACCCGAGGGTGGGAAGGTTTTTGAGTGTTGATCCATTGACAAAAAGTTATCCCTGGTATACGCCATACCAGTTCGCAGGGAATAGACCAATCAATAGCATTGACCTTGATGGTGCAGAAGAACTGGAAATACACCGTATGAACCTTTTGCGACACCAGGCCCAACTTCAGGTTCCTGTAAGAACAGCACCCACTATCGGCCCGGCTCCCCCGAAAACCTGGGCGCAGAAATGGAAAGATTCAGAAAATATTCTGATGAATATTAGTTACGATGTGGCAAATGGTTTATATACGCTACCACAACAATTAACAGCGAGTGCAAGACAAGCTGATTATATCCACAATATTGGCGGCACTGCTCATAGGTCGCATGGAATTGAAGACCAAACGAAAAGAATAGACAACGGTATAAATGGATTAACAGCCTATGTGCCAAGTGCCGGTGCAGAAAAGGCCGGAGTTAAAGTCTTGGATGGAATTTTAAATAGCAAGTTCACTAGTAAGATTTTAGCAGGGATTGAAAGAAAGGTTATTCAGCAAGTACCTAAGTTGACGAAGCTGGAAACGAAAATTGTGGATGAAGCCAATGTGATTCTTAATTCTAAAGAATTTGATCTTATACAAAAAGCGTATCAAAGTGGTACTGAGACTTCCGTAAAAATCGGAGAACGAATAGTCGCTTACAACCCAGAGACTGCAGGATCTTCCATAACTATGCATGCATCTCCTTTCCATGAGGGATCAGGATTTCAATTAGGACCTAAAGCATTTGAGTCAACTACGGAATTAAAGAAAACTCTTATTCAAGAACTGTTTAGATTAAATACACAAAATACATTAGAATTAGGCGTTGATGTGACTCGAAAATATACTGATGATGCATTTCAGGCAGGTGAAAAATTACATAATCAAGTAAACAAACAATAAAATGGTAGACGAAAAAACCAATGAATGGTTTAAGAAGTGGAGGGATGCTGCAAATATTTTAGCAAAGAATTCTAAAGCAGAAGTTGTTTGTCCCGAATGCGGCATAGGACATTTAAAAGTAAAAGATGAAGTTGTAGAGAAGTATGGAAAATTAGACCGTTATATGATTTGTGATAATTGCGGGAGATGGAATGTAATGACGATGGAGATACCTGAAAATTATTTTGATACTGAAAAGGAATGAGATCAAGTATAACAGCTTACTCCATTTGTTAAATATGTTATCAACAGCCTTTAAAAAGCCGCTACGTTAGTAGCGGTTTTTTTATTGTGCATATGCCTGTCTTGTTTTAGCGTCTCTGAGGTAAGCGTCTACGATAGCGAAGAGATGGTTTTTATCTTCATCTTTGAGGCTTTCGATATCCTGCATTCGTTTAACGGTTTTTTTATCCAGCTTGCTGTGCACACCTTCGCCTGAAAGAAAATCTAGGCTGACGCCAAAAGCATCCGCGATCCTTTTGGCAAACTCAATAGAGGGAACAGCTTCCCCTCTTTCATACTTTCCGATGATCTCCCGGCTCACCCCGCTTTCTGTAGCCAGCTCCGTTTGCGACCATCCTTTTTCCTTACGCAGATCAGCGATGATCTTGGCTATATTCTTCATTTTGCTACGTTTTTATGTACGATATGACAGCTTTTGCACAAAAATAGTGTATTACTGTGCATAATAAAATAGGATAGTACTTGTTGATAAGGGCAGGATATTATACTTTTGTGTCCGATAGTGCCAAAAAAAGATTTTTAAAAAACTTATCAACATGGAGAAAAAAACCAGACTAATAAAGCTGCACGGCAAATACCGTTCATTGCAAACCGGGTGGCAACGGGGTAAGGAAGTACCCTGGCTGAACGTGAGCGGTGTATGGCTGGAAGCTGCCGGCTTTAAAGTAGGCGACCCGGTAGAGATCACGGTAGAAAACAAGACCCTCACGATCAAAAACAAAGCTGCTCATGGAGATCAGTGACATTAAGCAGCAGCTTACGCTTGCCCGTGTGCTGCAGCATTACGGTTTAAAGCCGGATAAAAATTTACGGCTGCACTGCCCCTTCCATAATGATAAGACCCCCAGCCTGCAGGTGTACTACAAAACACAAACCTGCTATTGCTTTTCTTCCAATTGTAAAACACATGGCAGGAGCATAGACGTGATAGATTTTGTGATGCACAAGGAGAATACCGACAAGCACCATGCATTACTGAAATGCACGGAGATCATCGGCTACTACCAGGGCAAGGTAAATCACCTCCACCAGGTTCCACAACCAAGCGAGCCTTCCCGGATAGCAGTACAAAACCAACTTAGCCGTTCAGCTTTTTTGCAAAATATGTTCACGTATTTTAAGAATGCGGTGCATAACAGCAAACCGGCAAAGGCGTATATACAAAGCCGCCAGTTGGACTTTAAGAAAACGGAAGTAGGCTATAATGCCGGTCAGTTCCATCATGGCGCGAGGAAAGACGCGACCCTGATACAACAATGTGTAGCGTATGGCTTACTGTTAGAAGCCGGATTGACTGCCCGTAGCGGCGATGCCGCTTACAAGCCTTTTGGCAAATGGTGCATCTGCTTTGCATTGCGCAACGAACAAAACGAGATCGTAAGCCTGTATTTTAGAAGCACAGCCCCCTCCGGCTCCCCCAAAGGGAGAGGGAGCCAGGCTGCACGTCATTTTTATTTAAAAGACCGGCAGGGCTTGTATCCCGGTTATCCGGATCCTGCAACAACAAAGCTGATACTAACGGAAAGCATCATAGACGCAGCAACGCTATTGGAGCAGGACAGTATCAGAAGCAATTATGCAGTGCTGGCGTTGTTCGGCACCAACGGACTGACCGAAGAACACCAGGTAGCTATCAGGGAATGGGTTATTCCCTCCCCTGGGGGGAGGGTTAGGGAGGGGCTGGAGATCATTTTTTTCCTGGATGGTGATGAACCCGGAGAGAAAGCCGTTGCAAAATATGCGCCGATGCTGAAAGCCGCATATCCGAATGTAAAGATTACAAATGTTGAAGTGCCGCAGGGAGAAGATATAAACAGTTTACTCATAGGGCATAGCCCTGAACTTTTAACGCACCTGGTAGACACCAGGAAGGAGTTTGAATTTATCAGCCCCCTGGCCCCCGAAGGGGGAACAAAGACAAACGGTGAAACCTTTTCTTTTTCACCGGAAGCCCCGCAGGGAGCTGAAGAGTCGGGCGCAAAATTATTTATCGCTGCTGAAATGCCCACGCCTGCTGCATTACCAGACAATCCCATCCATCCCGGTTTAGACAGTAATAACCCTTACAATTTACAATACCGGGGCGGTGAAGCTTTGTATAGTATCAAAGGCTTTAGAACCGACCAGTTGGACAGCTTAAAGATCACGCTGCAAATCATTGTGCAATGAGTAACACGATCACTTTAAAGTTAGACCTGTACGAGTACAAGCAGGTAGAAGCAAGCTGCAAAACCATTGCTGAAAAGCTGGGGCTAAGCAAAGACCGTATAGAAGCCGACCTGATGCAGCTTACAAGCCTTTTGGAGCAGTACAGGGATAAGCAGCAGTACAAGGCAAAAGGCAGGCAGGAAAGCAAAATACAGGTGCTGCCGGCAACTGCCACCCGGTGCATTGAATTTTTAAAAGAAAAAGACCTGATCAAACGCATCAACGCGCTGATCGGCAAAGCCGGTATCATCGGTGAAGAAACCAACCGGATTTTGCTGTTTATCATAGCAAGCTCCTATAAAATGAGCGAAACGCTCCATGTGCTTATACAGGGCAGTTCAGGAAGCGGTAAGACCCGGCTGTTAAAAGTGATCAGCCACCTGATGCCCGATGAAGATGTGAAGCGATATACCCGGGTAACGGACAACAGCTTTTACAACCAGGATGAATATTTTTTTGTGAACAGGCTGCTTTGCTTTGAAGATCTGGACGGGCTGAAAGAAGATGCACAGTTGGCGGTAAGAGAGCTGCAGAGCAATGAGATACTGATCACATCCACCAGTATTAAAGACCCCAACGGCAGCATCCGTGGCGGCGAACGGATCGTAAGAGGCCCGATAGCTTCGCTGGCATGCACCACCAAAGGCGAAGTATATGAGGATAATATCAGCCGTTGTTTTTTGATCGCGGTGGATGAAAGTAAGGAGCAAACCCAAAGAATAATCCGGTACCAGAACGAAGTAAGCGCAGGGTTGATCAATAAAGAAGAAAATAAACGGGTGACGAGCTTCGTCCAGAACTGTATGCGCTTATTAAAACCTTATGAAGTGATCAACCCTTATGCCGGTAAGATCAGGCTGCCCGAAGAAGCCCACAAGATCAGGCGGTTAAATGAGCTGTACCACAGCTTTGTAAAGCAGATCACCTTACTGAACCAGTACCAGAGGAAGCAGGATAAGCAGGGCAGGCTGATCACCGAGAAAGAAGATCTGCAAACCGCCTGCGATATTTTATTTGAAAGCATTCTTTTAAAAGTGGATGAGCTGGACGGTTCACTAAGACAGTTTTTTGAGCAACTGAAATCCTTTGTAGAAAAGAAAGCGAGAGATTACAGCTTCAACCGTTTTGAAGCGAGAGCGGCAACCGGTGTAAGCAAGACCCAGCAGCATTACTATATACAAAAGCTGGTAGCCCTGGAATACCTGCAGCAAAGCGGTTTTGCCAACCGGGGTTACACGTACAAAATAGCTTACTGGGATAATATGGCAGCCGTAAGAGCCAGGATAAAGGATGATTTAAACAACCAGTTGGAAAAGCTATAGGTACGACCCAAATACCTGCCGGTGCGGCTACGCACCGAACGCCACGGAACACCAGTCCGAACACCAGCACCCTTTACAGTAAGGCATTACAGCCGAAAACGCCCCTGGCGTTCACCGTTCCGGGAGGGGTGTATATAAGACATAGCAGCAAAGGTCATAACATTATCAATTAAACATTATGGGCAGACCGTCAAGCATTACAGTGATGCATGCACCCTACCGGCAGCTATCTGTACATTTTTACCAGCATCAGCAAAAGCTGGGCTATGTGCCACAGACCTGCCAGGCAAGACGCGGTTACCTGCGTGAGTTTTTGCACTGGCTGGAATGCAGGGGCAATACAGACATTACCAGCGTTACAGCCTCCGAAATAAGCCGTTATTATGCATACATCAGCACAAGACCCGGCAAGAATAAAGGCGGCGCATTAAGCCTTAAAACCACGTACAGCCATATGCAGGTATTGCGTGACTTTTTTGAGATGCTGTTGCAGCAGCAGCAAATACAGGTCAACCCCACCGCTATATTACAGTTCTCTTATCCCAGGGAAGAACCCGGCAGGGATGCCCTGACGCCACAGGAGATACAGCAGCTCTACCAGGCAACTGAAACTGCCCGGGAGCGGGCTATATTAAGCCTGGCGTATGGCTGCGGGCTAAGAGTAAGTGAAATGGTCAACTGCAACACCGAAGATATCCGGCTGCGGGAAAAGATCATTATTGTACCCGCAGGCAAGGGCAATAAAAGAAGGGTTGTGCCATTAAGCAACGGCGTTGTAAAAGACCTTTCCAACTATTACTATAGCGAAAGAGAAGCATTGACCACCGGCAGGGATCACCAACCCGCAGAGCGGGCATTTATGCTGCACAGCAGAGGCGGCAGGATGCAAAAAGGAACCTATAATGCCATTTTAAAACAGCTTATTGAAAGAGCCTTTCCCCCTTCGGGGGAAACGGGAAAGGGGGCTGATCTCCGGGAAAAGGAAATCACGATACATAATCTGCGGCATAGTATCGCCACGCATCTTTTAGAGCAGGGCGTAAGCCTGGAGCATGTAAGGGTATTTTTAGGACACTCACAACTTGAAACCACCCAGCTCTATACACATATTGATCAACATCAACTCAAAAAAATGATATATGATGACACTTAAAGCCTATCTGCAAAAACAGTACAGCGCTACAGCGATCAACGGTTATCATAATATGATCAACCGTTTTTTATTGGCAATGGGCGACAAATCCGAAGCAGCCCGCTACACGGATATCCTGGATTACATTGGCTTATTAAGGGAACAAAAGTTGCACCCGAAATCGTTACGCAATAACCTGTTTGCTATCAAAATTTACTACAACTACCTGATCAAATCCGGCAAGCGCAACGATCATCCCTGTAAGTTCTTATACCTCAAAGACCCCATCAACAGAGCTATACAAGTGGAAGCATTGTATGCTAAAGAAAGGCTGGAGCAGCTTTTGGAAGAATGGAAAAGTAAAAATGAAACACACCAGACCAGGGATAAAATAATAGTCAGTCTTTTAGTGTATCAGGCATTGTTAGTACTGGAAATTACGCAAATCAAAGTGAGCGATATCAATCTTGAAAAAGGAACGATACAGATCAAAGGCAATGCAAAGAACAAAGGCAGGACACTCCACCTGAAACCCAACCAGGTTTTATTATTTTACCATTACCTGAAAGATGAATACAAGATATACCGCAATAAGCAAAAGCCCGGCAGGCGGCAGGAATATTTTTTATTGAGTGGCAAAGGGCTGCCACTGCAGCCGGTGAGCATTAACCGGATCCTCAATGCCGGTAAAGACAAGCAAAACAAGCTGCTGCCTTTAAAGATCCGGCAAAGCGTAATTGCTCATTTACTCAAAGAAAATAATGATATCCGTATAGTACAGACGTTTGCAGGACACCGAAGAGCCGGCAGTACGGAAGCTTATAAACAAACGGAACTGGAAGAACTGAAATTGGCTATTGACCGTCTACATCCACTACAATAACAATAGCCTATTCACGAACACCATTAAAAAAATAAAAATAAGTGAGTAAAACAGCGATAGACAAGCTGCATCCGTTGCAATGAGAGCCACCACACAACGCCAGCGCTTCTCCCGGACAGCAGTACAGAGCCTGGCGATAGAATGAACCATTAGGCGACAGTGCAGAGCCAGGCAGTAACAAAGGTGTGCGGTCTTCCTTCCTTGCCATCAAAAACACACGCCAGCCCATCCCGGCCTCCCGCCTTGAAATCACTCAATTGAAAATAATAAGGCAGGCGGGAAGCCGGGAAGCCCTACGGGTGCTTCGCAGGCTGTCATGGTTTTTGGCTGCGGTCGGTCGCCGCACTCCAGCCGCTTCTCTGTATGTAGTGCCGCTATGCTAACGCACAGGATCCATGCTGCGATAGCCGCACTACATCCAGGCGGCTTCCACCATTGACCGCCACCTGCCACCGCCGGGCTGCCTTCATAGTAGTTGCCTCCGCTTGCGCTCCGGCTTTTTAACAAGGTACCAGGGGTCTCTGCCCCGCAGGGTACTTCGTGCCATCTCTGCGGGGCGCAGCCGGCGGTATGGCGGTCGGTGGCGATGCCCGCCTGACCGGACGGGCAAGGCCTGCGGCGCTGACTGCAGTACATCCATCAACTATGGATCATAGCCACGATCGCTGTTAACACAGCTTCCGCAGATCAGCAGAAAAGAAAACAGGCTCCTGAATAAAAATGCTTTAGCAAAGATATTGCGGCATGCCAACGCACAACCTGCGCCGCAAAACCCATGCGGCGGGGCTGCCAAAAGGCACCAAAAAAAGCTGCGCCTATATGCTCAGCCTGATAGCCTCCACCAGCTTTTGGAAGTGTTTGGATCTGCAGTGCTATGGCTTTTTTTTGGCTCTGCTTTTGGCTTTTGCTCATGCCGCTAATGGCTGGTCGCTAAGCATTTTTTGTAAGCATTTTATTTTTTATCACTTTAAAATTTTACAAGATGAAGTATTACATCACTTACCCGATCAATGAGCCATCAACCGTGACAGATTACTCTATCATCAAAGTCAATGAGGCTGACGAAGCGAATTTTTTAGAAGATTACGGCGACCAGGTTATAGCAAGCGGCAACAGCCTGATGGAAGCGTTACTGAATTTTGAGCAGGCAAAACAAGCCGGGGAATAATCCCGGCGCTGCCTTGCCGGGCTTGCTTTTGGCTTTGTCTTTTTGCCCCGGCGGGCAGGTTGATCACCCACTAAAATTTTACGAGATGAAACAAACAATCACATTTGAAATCCCCGACCAATTACAACTGCTTTGTGATCTTCTGGACACTACACCCGGGGAGATCCTGCAGGGCTTTATCAACGATGTAAGCCTTTCTGTCAACAGCGGCGGCAGCGATGAGAGGCGTATGGCTGTAGCGTATTTTAAACGGGTGGGTTACGGTATGCACCGTTATGAATGGGAAGATATAGAAAACATGTTTGACGGGCTGGACTGGCTGCGGTGGCAGCAATACGAAAAGCAGGGAGCCGCGTTTGCGGCACTGCAACAACAGTTTTTGAAAGAGTGGTTTACAGAATGGAAAGCAAAAATGAAATCCGGTCAATGACAGTATGTATCCCGCCTCAGAGCCTATCGTGTGGACACAAAATGTGATTAATTTAGCGGGATGTTAAGACGGGAATTTACAGAGCTAGACGATTTACG
>CAKSVK010000097.1 GCA_934502905.1 uncultured Chitinophagaceae bacterium | reverse complement strand
GTGCTGTATCATTTATGGAAAAATGACGGATTGAGCCAGCAGGAACTGTGTGCTGCAACTTTCAGGGATAAGCCCAGCATTACCCGTTTGGTAGATAACCTGGAGAAGTTGCGTTTGGTAAAAAGAGTGGCTTCCAGGGAAGACCGGCGTATTAATCTTATTTATTTAACAGAGATCGCATTACCACTGAGGGACCAGACAATGGAAATGGCCAATCAAACGTTAAATGAAGCGCTGGGAGGGGTAACGCCGGACGAGATCGAGTTTTGCAAGACAATTCTGCAAAAAGTATATGACAACCTGAAATAAGGTAATTTACATATCTCTTAAAACTATATTTTATGAATACAGAAAAGATTGCTGCGCTAAAAGGTGGAGAATGGATCATCCGGGAGAGTGATGCCGCTTCGGTATTTATTCCCGAGGATTTTTCTGAAGAACAAAAGATGATCATGGACATGTGTACATCTTTTGTGAATACAGAAGTGCTTCCATTGATAGACAGGATTGATAACCTGGAACCCGGGCTGATGCCGTCGCTGCTGGATAAGGCCGGCGAACAGGGACTGCTGGGTACGTCCATCCCTGAGGAATATGGTGGACTGGGAAAGGATTTTGTTACTTCCACGCTGGTCAATGAGGGATTGGGAAGCGGTTTTTCTTTTTCAGTTGCGCTGGCTGCACATACCGGTATAGGCACCCTGCCTATTTTATATTTTGGTACGCCGGAACAAAAAGCAAAATACATTCCCAGGCTGGCTACCGGCGAATGGAAAGGATCTTACGGACTTACCGAGCCTAACAGTGGTAGTGACGCGTTAAGCGCAAAAACCAGCGCCAGGCTGAGCGATGATGGCAAATATTATCTTTTGAACGGGCAGAAATGCTGGATCACCAATGGGGGTTTTGCAGATGTATATACCGTATTTGCTAAAATAGACGGCGACAAGTTTACCGGCTTCATTGTAGACAGGAATACCGAAGGGTTTACCCAGGGCCCCGAAGAGCATAAAATGGGTATCAAAGGTTCTTCTACTGTACAATTATATTTCCAGGACGCCAAAGTGCCGGTGGAGAATGTGCTGGGCGAGATTGGTAAGGGACATATCATTGCATTCAATATCCTGAATGTGGGCAGGCTGAAGCTGTGCGCCGCAGCGTTGGGTGGGGCAAAGGCCGCGGCCACTATTGCCATTCAGTATGCCAATACCCGCGAGCAGTTTAAGCAGCCCATCGCCAATTTTGGTGCAATGAAGCACAAGATCGCCGAAATGGGAATTCGTATGTGGGTAGCCGAAAGTGCGTTGTACAGAACAGCGAAATGGGTGGACGAAAAAGAGCAGGAATTGCTGAATGCCGGCAAACCGTTCAATGAAGCCCTGCTGGGCGGTGCGGAAGAATATGCTATTGAATGTGCCATGCTGAAGGTATTTGGCAGCGAAGTGCTGGATTTTGTAGTGGACGAAGGGGTGCAGATCCATGGTGGTAACGGGTTCAGCGCCGAATACATTATTTCAAGGGCTTACCGCGACAGCCGCATCAACCGCATATTTGAAGGTACCAACGAGATCAACCGCCTGCTGACCGTGGACATGGTATTGAAACGTGCCATGAAAGGTAAGCTGGACCTGATGGGACCTGCTATGGCGGTGCAGAAGGAACTGATGAGTATTCCTGATTTTGGCAGCGGTGATGAAGGGGCTTTTGCTAAAGAGATCAGGCTGATTGCCAATATGAAAAAAGCCATCCTGATGGTAGCGGGGGCTGCTGTGCAAAAGCTGATGATGAAGATAGAAAGCGAACAGGAGATACTGATGAATATTGCAGATATGGCCATCAATACCTTCCATGCCGAAAGCGCTTTGCTGCGTGCCATGAAGATTACCGCTTCACAGGGAGAAGATGCTGCTGCCTTGTACCTGGATATCGCCCGTACCTACCTGTATGATACAGCGGACAGGATAAACAAAAGCGGTAAGGATGCTATCAATGCCTTTGCAGAAGGAGATGAGCAGCGCATGATGCTGCTGGGGTTGAAACGTTTTACAAAGGCAGATGCTTTCAACAGTAAAGATGCCCGCAGAAGAATTGCGGACAAATTGATCGCCGACAACAAGTATTCGTTATAGCAGGCTGCGTAATTGCACGATAAACAATAATTTTACAAAAGGCTATCAGGAATGGTAGCCTTTTTTGATATGATGAAATCCAAACAACTGGTGGTGATCGGTGGCGGTGCTGCGGGTTTTTTTATGGCGGTGAATGCTGCCAGGATGCAGCCTGCCTTACAGGTAACCATACTCGAAAAAACAGGTAAGCTGCTTTCCAAGGTGAGGATAAGCGGCGGCGGACGCTGCAATGTCACCCATGCCTGCGACGACATCGTGGTTATGGCACAACACTATCCCCGTGGCGCCCATTTCCTGAAAAAAGCATTCCATCATTTTTTTACCAAAGACACAATCCGGTGGTTCGGGGAAAGGGAGGTGAAGCTGAAAACAGAGCCGGACGGCAGGATGTTCCCGGTCAGCGACAGCTCCCAATCTATTGTGAATTGCCTGATGCGGGAAGCGGAGCGATACGATGTAAAAATACAAACGCATATTGCTGTAAAGGAAATAGTGACGGTAGACGGCAGCTATCAATTGGTCCCCGAAAAAGGTACACCTATAACGGCAGACTATGTATGCGTCGCCTGTGGCGGGTTTCCCAGAACCGATCAGTTTAACTGGCTGACAGCATTGGGACATACGATCAGCGACCCGGTACCGTCCTTGTTCACCTTCAACATGCCGGATCAGAGAAATATAAAAAATTCATTGACCGCACTGATGGGTATAAGTGTGCCGGCGGCAATGGTAAAAGTGACAGGAACCAGGCTTGGCAGCGTAGGTCCGTTGCTGATCACTCATTGGGGGCTGAGTGGTCCTGCGGTGCTCCGGCTGAGCGCCTGGGGTGCCAGAGAGCTGGCAGAAAGGAATTATCATTTTGATATCCTGGTCAACTGGATACCGGCATACACAGAACATGGACTGCGTGCCGGATGGCAGGAGATCAGGCAACAACACAGTGGAAAAAAAGTGAGTTCGGGTAATCCGTTTGATTTACCTGCCCGCCTGTGGGAATACCTGTTGCTGGAAAGTAATATCTCAGCCGATCAGCGGTGGGACGACCTGAAAGCGGTGCAGCAGAATACCCTGATACAAAAGCTGACCATGCAGTCTTTCCCGGTAAAAGGCAAAACAACTTTTAAGGATGAGTTTGTGACAGCAGGCGGTATTACATTGAAGGAAATTGATGCGAATACCATGCAAAGCAAGTTACATCCGGGATTGTTCTTTGCAGGTGAAATAATGGATGTAGACGGTATTACCGGCGGCTTCAATTTTCAGCATGCCTGGACCAGCGGCTGGATCGCTGCGAAAGCGGTAGCGGGGAATTTCTGATGGCTGATTTCTGATTTTGAGATGATTGATGTAAGGAGTTCCTGTTTTGATAAAATGTTTCAGGGTAAATTCCGTTTATGGGTAAGAGATGTTGTGTTCCTTATTCAAACCGTCGGGAACGTTTTTTATTGGAAGATGGAAATAAATTAAAAGTACAGTATGGCGGAATACAGCTCCCTTTATATAAAAGTCCGGATCAGGGAGGATAAATTACAGCAATTTTTCCTTGCAAAGCCGATACAGGTAGGGATTGATGAAAATCTTAGGTCATGGTGGCATAGCCGCGAGATGTATCACAAACCTGCACTGGAAAATATGCCGGTGTACAGGGCAAATAGTAACAGGGCTGTATTTGATGAATTGCTGAACGACCGGAATTTGGGTAGCATGGAACAATACGATGCCGCCTCACAAAGCTGGATTTTTATATCCGTATTCTATAGCGAAAATTACAGGGAGATATTACCGATGCTGGCCCTGTTGAAAACCCTGGCCGGCTATCAGGAAAAAGAAGGGAAGGGGCTTGCGCTGGTCTATGATTTTTATTGGGGAGGCACGACGGTAATGGCCTTGCTTGAATTTTCAGATCAACAGGTGCTTTTTAAAGATTTTACACATCCCGGTCAAATTGAATCCTCAGTGATGGACACCGTCAACCGGGAACTGGAAACCGCCGTGAAGGTGCTCAATAAACAATTTGAAGACGAATAGGCAGAGGGCGTGAGATATTTTGGTCTGCCGTAAAAAAATTGTATTAAGATGACAACAAAGAAAGTTATGGGCATTGTTGCTGTGGTGATTGCCGGCGGGATCGGGCTTTTTGTTTTTGTCCTGTATGCAACGATAAAAACAAAATCTACGAGCCTTGATCAATACGAACCTTTCAAAGAATGGGTAGGTAAAACGGTAACGCTGTATGGTGAAACCGTTCTCTTTGAAGAAAAAGTAAAAATGAATTCCGACCCCAACTATCCGTATATGCTGCTGGACAGCCTGCATCCGCAATGGCAATATGCAGAAGAGCGCCAGCATATGCCTGAACCGGACCTGGTGAAAATAACGGTCTTCCCGGCGGGGACAAAGCTGAAAATAGAGAAAGCAATACAATATACCAACGGTGTTTCAGGCTCGTCGTATCCTACGGTCCGGGGTACGATCATCCAGGACGGCAGGGAATACCGGATGGGTTATCAATGGGGACACCGGGATATAGGCAAGGCTTATGATGGGATAGAAAAATGCTGGTCGTTCAACCAGGCGCCCTGGCAAACCCGGCAGGATACAGCCTATTATGCGCTGCCGGAAGCAAAACTATGGTAATGGCAGTGGCTTACAAATCACCGGTGTTCGGAACGTGAAACGATTTAAGGAACTGATATATAATTGTAAAAGACACAGATACAACCGGGGCTGCCCGGAGTTTCAAACTTCGGATCCATTATGTTCTTTACCCATTTTCAACGGGCAGAAGCGCCGCTATACCCTTCCTGCATTTTTCTCATCAACGATCTCACATTTCGGAATCATCGAGAACGCTACGCCAGCACTTCACTTTTCGCGATGATGTGGTACAATTTAATTGTAAGGGCGTGAAAAAGCATTTTTGCATTGGCATTGCGTTCTATATAATAAGCTGCTTTATCCAGCTCTTCTATGATAACCTGCTGTTGTGGCAGTGAAGCGATCTTATTTAACCTGCCGGCAAAGTCCCGTTCGGCATCCGGCATGTTTTCCCCGGCAGTTGCCATCAACTGCAGCCGGATACTCTGCTCCAGCAGATGATTGAAATAACGCAGGAATTGCTTTTGTTTTTCCCTTCCCTGGCGGCTGATCTCTTCCACCCATTTTACCTGTGCGGTGGGACCGTTTTTCAGGATGGCATTCAGCCATTCCCGCAACAGTGCCTGCCAGTCTTCCCCGGAATGCTGCAGCAGTTGCAATGCTTCCCGGTAATTGCCTTCGCATACGGATGCCAGTTGCTGCGCCTGCTCCCGGCCGATCCCGGCCCGATGCACCAGGGCGTCACTGATATCCCTAGCGTCCGGCGCCGTCACTTTTATCAATTGGGTGCGGGATAATATAGTGGGCAATATCATGTTTTCATTTTCGGCAACCAATAGGAAAAGCGTGTTGTCCGGTGGTTCCTCTATCAGCTTCAGCAGCTTGTTCCCTTCATTCCCAAGGTATTCCGGCAGCCACATCAGCAGTATCTTGTACGGGCTTTCAAAGCTTTTCAGGTTCAGCTTGCGGATGATATCATTACACTCGTAAGCGGTAATATTTCCCTGTTTATTTTCTGCGCCGATGAACTGCAGCCAGTCATAAGCATTGCCGTATGGATATAGTTTGATGAATTCACGCCATTCGGTGACATAGTCTGTGCTGACAGGCTTATCACCGCTTTTACGCGGGATAACAGGGTAGGAGTAATGAATATCCGGATGTATCAGCCCCGAGGCTTTTGCATAAGCCTGCTGCATTTGCATCCACTTATCCGCTTCTTCTGCAGACAGGTGTTTTATGGTTTCCACGGCGGGCTCTTCGCCGAACAGGGAAGGTCCTGATGCGCTGCCGGCATGTTGGGTAGAAAAGTACAAGGTAACATATTCCGAAAAAGCTATTGCCAGGGGTAATGCCCCCGACCCTTCCTTACCCAGGAACAGCAACGCATGGCTCAGCCGGTTGTTGTGCACAAGATCCAGGAGCTGCGGTTTTACCTCTGCCTGACCTATTACATCATTGAATAACATGGCCCGCTAAAATACTGCATTATCATCATCCAAAAAGGAATCTCGTTTTTATTCCTGCTATAACTACGGTGTTTGCCAATAAATTAAATAACAATATGCTGATATTTAATTTATTAAACATTGCTTGTTTTTGTATGGTTGCATTGGCGCTATATCTGCATATCAATAAGATGTTTTAAAGCGTTAATGTGGGACGCAGCAGCAAAAAATATATGGAAAAGTTTTGTTTACCACCTGCAGCGTTTAGATTTGTAAGCGAATCTATTGGTAACCAAACTGTATACAATGGTAAATCTGACTGTTAAGCATTCCCTGCTGAGTAACTGGATTGCCGAATTAAGGGATGTGGAGATTCAGGCAGACAGGATGCGTTTTCGCCGTAACCTGGAAAGGATAGGGGAGGTGATTGCTTATGAGATCAGTAAACAAATGGAGTGGGAGGAACGGGAAGTGCCTACGCCCCTGGGAATTTCAGTAGCGAAGGTTTTAAAAGACCAACCGGTGCTGGCTACCATCCTGAGAGCAGGCGTACCCTTACACCAGGGATTGTTGAATTATTTTGACAGAGCGGATAATGCGTTTATTTCTGCCTACCGGAAACACCACCGGGACGGATCGTTTGAAATAAATATCGAGTATATGTCGTTTCCGGATATTGATGACAGGATCCTTATTATTTCGGATCCGATGCTGGCTACGGGCGCCTCACTGGTAAAAACCATACAGTTTCTGAAAGCACAGGGTCATCCCAGGGAGATACATGTAGTTGCCGCCATTGCCTGCACAGTAGGGGTAGAATTGGTGAAGCGTGAAGACCCAGGCATCAGGATATGGTGCGGTGCTATAGATGATGAGTTGACAGCCAAGGGATATATTGTTCCCGGATTGGGCGATGCAGGAGACCTGGCTTACGGCCCCAAGATCCAGTCATAGTCCGGGTGTTTGTAAAATTATATAACTATTCATCCTGATGAAAAAAATACTGTTTGTCCTGGTTAGTGCGATAGCTTGTAAGGCTCTACAGGCCCAGGATCCGCATTTTTCCCAGTTTTTTTCATCGCCCATGACCCTGAACCCGGCTTACACCGGTAAGTTTGATGGCACCTTCAGGGTGGCGGGTAACTATCGCAACCAATGGCCGACCATTAATAATGCCTACAGGACAGCTACCGCCTCTGTTGATTTCGGTATACTGCAAAACAATATTCCCATTTTTGACACCTGGGGCATAGGCATTATGGCGATGAATGACCAGAGCGCAGACAAGATCCTCAATAATAATTATATCGCATTGTCCACAGCCTATCACAAGACTTTGGATGAAAACGGCTTTCATACGATCGGGGTGGGATTCCAGGGTACTTATGCCAATAAGCGGCTGGATATAACAAGGGCCAAGTTTGAAGATATGCTGCGGGCGGATGGATTTACCGGTACCACTGCAGAAGATTTTTCGAACAATACGCGGAATGTTGTCATTGATTACTTTGATATGAACGCCGGTGTGTTATACTCAGGCAGCACTAATGAAAACAACAATTTTTACCTGGGCGTATCTTCCTATCACGTAAACCGCCCCCGGGAGTCTTTCATGGGCGGCAATTATACCCTGAACTCAAGGCTTACTGTGCATGGCGGCGGATACTTTCCCGTGGCATACAACACTACTTTTCATACCAGCTTCATCCATCAGCGCCAGGCGGGTGCAACAGAAACCGTACTGGGAGGGGCATTCGATTTCAACCTTAGTGAGGATGAAGACCTGGCGGCCCATTTATACGTAGGAGGCTGGTACCGGTTCAAGGATGCTTTTATACCTTATGTAGGAATAGAGTTTGCAGGCATACGTATCGGGTACAGCTATGATATCAACAGCTCTTCTCTTAGTACCGCTTCCAACAGAAGAGGTGGTAACGAAATATCGCTTATCTATATCAAAAAGCCATCCGACCCCAGCCGGAAAAAGCTCAACTGTCCGAAATTCTGATGAGGCATCATATCCGTATCGGATACCCGAAATAAAACTATTTGTTTTGCAGGTCCTTGGCAGCCGCTTCATCCACGAACCAATGCAGTTCGCCGGACAAAGGTTGTATTACCTGTGAAGGATACAGGTCCGGGTTGGGGGCTCCTTCCAGCACCTCTTTGAGCGCATGTGCCTTGCCGGCGCCAAACGCCAGGAATATTATTTTACCCGCCCTGTTCACTACCGGTGCCGTGAGTGTGATGCGATACATCTGCTGCGGTTCCAGGTAGAAGGCTTTTACATTTGCCTTTTGTTCGTGGATAACAGCCGTTCCGGGAAACAGAGACAGGGTGTGCCCGTCATCACCCATACCGGACAACACCAGGTCAAAGCTTTTGCCCGTATCGCCGAAATATTCCGATAATATTTTCTCATATGCAAGCGAGGAAGCTTCCGGCGCTATATCGGTACGCATTACATGCACCTGCTCTGGAACTACCGGAACCTTGTTTAAAAGATTTTCGTAGGTCATCCGGGCATTATTGCGTTCATCTGTAAAAGGAACCGCCCGCTCATCTCCCCAGAAAATATGCAGCTTGCTCCAGTCGATCCTGCTTTTGTACGGCTCTGCAGCCAGCAGCGAGTAAAGCGCTTTCGGGGAATTACCACCGGTCAGCACCAGGGTGCACCTGCTTTGAAACTTCAGTATTTCTTCTATGGAGGAAGTCAGCCATTCGGCCAGGTCTTTGCTTACGGCAGCCGGATCGTTTTGTATATGCAGGTTCATGTCAGTCGTTTTTGTGAGAAGAAGCCGCAAGATACGTTATTCTCCTTCTTCACCACGAATGCGGAATATCGCATTGTTCATGTCATCGTTTATGCGTAGCTGACAGGCCAGCCTGCTGTCGGGACCTGCATCGGGCAGGGTATCCAGCATATCCAGCTCAGGATCGGACATGGGCCCCAGCTTATCAGCACCTTCCAGCACTTCCACATGACAGGTAGCGCATAAAGCCATGCCGCCACAGGTAGCCAGGATGCGGTACTCGTTCGCCTTTAACGCTTCCATCAGGCTTAAACCCATATCCGTAGGCAGCTCCAGCTCCCGGCGTTCACCATTCCTGTCTTCTACTGTAATATTTATAAATTCCATATGCGAATCAGAATCTCTATTTAAATCCTTACTATTTACTACAGTGATGTCAATGGAATGTGCCGAATAAATCTCCCGCAAATTTCGCGGATTTTCGCAGAAGTAGCTGTAGAAAGTCAGCGCTTATCTGCGTAATCTGCGGGGAAAAAGAACAGACCATTGTTGAATTGACTTAACACTATCTGTCAACTCACCACTTACTACTCACCACTTACCCCTAAAATCCATGTACCCCGTTAACCGTCGTATATTTAAAGCTAAGGTGCTTGTCAGGATAAATATATTTAAAAGCGCTTTGTGCCATCAGGGCTCCTTCATGGAAACCACACAATATCAATTTCAATTTGCCGGGATAGGTATTGATATCGCCTATGGCATAAATACCCGGTACATTTGTGGAATAATCTTCCGTATTTACCTTGATGGCAGATTTTTCAATATCCAATCCCCAGTCGGCAATGGGTCCCAGCTTGGGGCTGAGTCCGAATAAGGGGATCAGGTAATCTGCGTTGATGGTATTGATCGTTTTGTCGTGCATGGTAACATGCACTTCACTCAGATGACCGTTACCATCTATTTTGGTGATATTTGATTTCAGGATGAGATTGATCTTTCCTTCCTGCGCCAGCTTCACTACTTTTTCAGCGGAGTCCGGGGCGCCGCGGAAACTGTCCCCCCTGTGTATGAGGGTAACTTTTTCGGCTACATTGCTCAGGAATAAGGTCCAATCCAGCGCAGAGTCGCCACCGCCTGCCAATACCACTTTTTTATTCCTGAACAGCTCGGGATTGCGCACCATGTAAGCCACGCCTTTCCCTTCAAAGTCTTCCAGGCGTTCAATAGCCGGCTTGCGGGGCTCAAAGCATCCCAGTCCTGCTGCAATCACCACTGCCTTCGCGTGTATTTTCGTACCCTCGTTAGTGCTTACAATAAAAGAGCCATCTTCCTGCTTTTCCAATCCGTCCACTCTTTCCCCCAGCGTAAACTCAGGTTTGAAAGTTGCGATCTGTTCCATCAGGTTATCCACGAGTTCCTGGGCGTTGACGCTTGGAAATCCTGGAATATCGTAAATAGGTTTCTGGGGATATATCTCCGAGAGCTGTCCTCCTACCTGGGGCAAGACATCTACCAAATGACAACGCAGCTTCAGCAATCCTGCTTCAAATACTGCAAAAAGACCTACCGGGCCAGCTCCTATAATACAAAGATCAGTTGTCTGCATTCCTTAATATTTCACTTTTGACGGGATGTTGGGTTTTAAAAGACTGATAATCAATCGATAAAAACCGATTTTTGAAGTGGTGCATTCCACTCTTTTAAACAAGGTTCCCAATTGTGCGCAAAGATAATGTATAGAAGCGGAGATACTTATCGCTTTTCGTAATTGCATTTACGAAATAGGAAAATCCGGGTTAAATCAGCTTTTCTGATGCGCTGAAGTCCGGCTGCACCAACACAACACCCGGCTGCGCGCCTTTTTTAAAGATCCCGAACTGTTGCTGTATGCCCAGTGCGCTGGCTCCGGATCCCGTCATCCATTCCAGTAAGGTAGTATCGGGTATAGAGGGAAAATGCTGTTTCACCATGGCAGCTTCTTTAGCAATATTCAATTGCCAGTTGCTGGCATAGCTGTCGGTGCCCAGCACCACTTTACAGCCATGTTGTATAAGCTTGTCAACAGGCGGCAGGGACTGTTCAATATACATGTTGGCGTTGGGGCATAAACAGAAGTATAATTGCAGTCCGTTCGCGGCGGCATAGTCAAGTGCAAACAGGATATCCGTTTCGCTGGTGAAAGTATTATGCACCAGCAGGATGGTCTGCCCGTTGTTGAAATAAGGCAGCCAGGTTTGCAGGCTGCTTTTTCCTGCAACGGTGACCGGCAGATGTGTGCGGCCTATGGATTCGTAAAACGGCAAAAACTTTCCGGTTCCATACGTCATCAATTCATCTTCCGCCAGGCATTCCTGGTTATGAATGGTGATGGCCTCTCCGGCAGTATATTGATTGATCAGGCGGAAGGTTTCCGGGGACACGCTGTATATCGCATGCGGTGTCAGTACGGTTTGTGGAAAATGCATCCGGAACCTTGCCTGCAGCTGGCGGAATGTTTCCAGCTTGCCGGGAGCCCTGTCATCATCCAGGTTGCTTATCTCCAGGAAATTGTGCCAGTATAGTTGTGAATGAATTTTGGGTTGAAGAGACAATCCATGGTTGCTGATGTCGGCAACGGCAACGATCCCTGCTTTCCTCATTTCTTTTGCTGCGGCTTCCATAGCCGTCAGCTGGGTCTCTGTATCTGCCGGACTGGTCTTCATTACCGCAGCTACGAACCGGGTCAGCCCTGTCGCTTCCGGAATAGCGCCATGCATATAACTGAGCTCAAGATGGCAATGACAGTTGATATGCCCCGGGGTGATGACGCCGGGCGTGTACCGGATACCTTCTCCGGCTCCGGCAACGGGCACAATACCCTCTACCCGGCCGTTGGGATCGGTTACCAGTACAAAGTTTTTATCCCACAGCTTTCCATCTGAATATATATGGTCTGCCTGAAATTTCAGATACATGCGACGTCGGCTTAAAGCAAGCTGCAAGGTAAAGTAATAGTTATAAAGCCCGATATTGAAAATTCTTTAGCCGGGATTTTGTAGTTTACTATAAAATCTGGGTTGAACTTTTAGTTTGCTTTGTATCTTTGCTCTCAAAATTTTGACAGATGGCTCTTGTGCATTTACAACGTTCACATAATGATTATGGATTTACTGCCACCGATGCCGGCGGGCATGCCCTTACAATAGATATCCCCGAAGAGCAGGGTGGCAAAGGAGAAGGTTTTCGCCCGATGCAGCTGTTGCTGGCGGGTTTGGGCGGATGTAGCGCTGTAGATATTGTAAGTATCCTGAAAAAGCAAAAGCAGGATATAAAGGATTTTGCGATTGATATAGATGGTGAAAGAGAGCCCGGCAAAGAGCCGTCTGTATGGCAAAATGCACAAATAGTGTTCAAGCTGTCCGGTGAAGTAGATCCTGCAAAGGCACTGAGGGCGGTGGAGCTTTCTATGAATAAATATTGTTCCGTAGCAGAAACCCTCCGCAGGGCAGGGGCAGACCTGACCTGGAAGCTGGTGGTAAACGGAGCAGACGTTCATCTTTAACACGCGTTCAATTTTTGGATAACCGGCGGTGGTCCTATACCGCTGCCCGTATAAATTATAGAAGCAGCATGAATTTACATCCCAATACGCAGGCTGTGCGTATTCAGACCCCTCGTACAAACGAACAGGAGCATAGCACTCCAATCTTTATGACATCAAGCTTTTGTTTTGAAAGTGCAGAAGAGATGGCGGATGCATTTACAGAACGAAATGACAATAATATCTACACCCGTTACAGCAACCCCACTGTACAGGAGTTTATCGATAAAATGTGCGCGTTGGAAGGTGCCGAAGCTGGATTTTCCATGGCATCGGGGATGGCGGCTATTTTTGGTACTTTCATGGCATTTTTAGGCAGTGGCGATCATTTGTTGAGCTGTAGCTCTGTCTTTGGGTCTACCCACACGATCATCACCAAATATTTCAAGCGTTGGAATATCGATTACAGCTATGGCGATGTTCAGCATCCTGAAACATGGGAAGCGCTGATCAAACCTGCCACGAAAATGATCTACATAGAAACACCGACCAACCCCGGGCTCGATATCGTAGACCTTGAATGGCTGGGTGCACTGGCAAAAAAACACAATATCATCCTGGTGGTAGACAACTGCTTTGCTACACCGCTGCTGCAGAAGCCGGTGGAGTATGGAGCAGATATCATCCTGCATTCTGCTACCAAATGGCTGGACGGACAGGGACGTGTATTGGGCGGTGTGGTAGTAGGAAAGGCTGACCTGATCCGTGAGCTGTACCTGTTCTGCAGGAATACCGGTCCGGCGCTTTCTCCCTTCAATGCCTGGGTACTGACCAAAAGCCTGGAAACCCTGGATGTGCGTATACAACGGCATTGTGATAATGCCGAGGCGGTGGTGAAAGCTTTGGATGGACACCATAAGCTTAACTGGATCAAATATCCCTTTCATCCGTCACATCCTATGTACGAGATTGCTAAAAAACAGATGACAAGGGGTGGCGGACTGCTTA
>CAKSVK010000096.1 GCA_934502905.1 uncultured Chitinophagaceae bacterium | reverse complement strand
GACTGAAACATATTGGCGCACTGGATCGAAAAAAGATCCACCTCACCTACAATAGAAGAATAAGCAGCTTTCTTACTGCCAGCACCAGCAAATTGAAAGCTATTAATGAGATAGTGTCGCTTGAATTCAATAAGCTTTCCCACAACTTAAGAATGGTCATTCTTTCTGATTATATCAGGAAAGAATACCTGACGCTTGCGCCTGAAAACAATTTACCCCTGAACAAAATGGGGGTAATACCCATCTTTGAATCTCTCCGTAGGGAAAACACCGATGAAAAGAAGCTGGGAGTACTCACAGGGTCGGCAATAATTATTCCGCGTACCGCGGGGACTGCTTTTGAGAAGCTTACTTCAAAGTATGAGGTTCCGGAAGTAAATATTCAATCTTTGCCATTTGATGATAATTATTATCTGCTATATACTACCGAACAGTTGAAACATAATATTGTCCATATTATAACGCAATTGTTCCAGGATGGAGAAATTAATATCCTGATCGGTACCAAATCGCTATTGGGTGAGGGTTGGGATGCTCCGGCTATCAACACCCTTATACTAGCCAGTTTTGTCGGCTCTTTTGTACTGTCAAATCAAATGCGGGGCAGGGCCATCAGAACACAACAAGAGTATGCGGAAAAGACCAGCAATATATGGCACCTGGTATGTATAGATCCTGCCGCTACTGGTGGAGGAGACGATATTGAACTTTTAAAGCGCCGTTTCAGAAGCTTCACAGGTGTTTCTTATCATGAAAATACCATAGAAAATGGCAGTAAAAGAATTGCTATTCCCGAAAATATCCATGAAAAACCAGCAATGGAAGAAAAAAATATGAAGACACTCCGGCTGGCTACTGAAAGAGACCTGCTGCACGAGCGGTGGAAAGATGCGCTTGGCTCAGGTATGAAGCTTGTGGAAGAACTCCGGATACCATATACAGGCAAGCGGACCTACCCGGTTCAAAAACGCCTGTACTTCAACAAAACCATTGCTTTCATGTTTGCCACACTTACATCTGCAATAGTGACATTTGGTGCGGAAAGCCTGTGGGAATTAATCGGACATGTCACTAAGATCCGGAATAAAGAAGGTCTATATTATATTTTATCTCTTATTGGAATGTCGGGCGTTATTCTATTTGGCAGTTCCACGCTTAAAGCCCTCCGGCTCTACATTCAATACCGGGACATAGCAAAAGATATACATAAAATAGGAGATGTACTTCTTTCCTCATTAATTAAAGCAGGGATCATACATACAGCTCCCGACCGGTTGCAGGTGTTGACTACTACCGATACTTCCGGCGGAGTATATTGTCATTTGGAAGGAGGCAGCACATTTGAAGCATCAACATTCAAAAACCTGTTGCAGGAAATGCTAGGTCCAATAGAAAACCCCAGGTATATTATTATTCGCAAGAGCCGGTTTATGTTGATTATAAAACAAAAAGACTACCATTCCATTCCGGAAATATTGGGGAAAAATAAAAAGCTGGCTGAGTTCTTCAAGGAACAATGGCTGAAAAAGATAGGTAATTGTGAGCTTGTATTCACCCGTACACAGGAAGGCAGGAAAATCCTGCTACAATCCAGGATAAAATCTCTGGCAGCACAGTTTCAGGATAAAACAGAACATGTAACGATCTGGCGATAGCTGCACTATACGCTGGTTTTAGCGCAGGTTGCAGGAAATACAAGAAAACACAAGATGCAGGCAGACACAAGGACCTACCTGGGACCTGTAACCTGAGACCAGCATCTTCCCCAGCGCTTTTTCCGTCATCACTTTCCCAAGGTTTCAGCACTGCTTCTTCGTACTAGGTGGCATATTGTTGGGATGCTTTGGCACGAATTGCCCACCTGTTGAATGTGGAACCTAAAAGCGTATGCATGACCAAATACCGCCTGAAACAAAAGTTCCGGTTAGATGCGGACACAGACCTGGTACGCTATTTAAAAGAAATGGGATGAGAGATAGTCAACGATTCAAATCCAGGATATATCAGAAATCTCAAATCGTAAATCGTCCATCAACAATCGCATATTGCTGATTTTTGATGGACGATTGCTGATGTAAGGGACGAACGAAAAATCAGAAATGAAAAAATCAAAAAACAGAAATACCCGGTCATTCCCCTGGTTCTCACTTCCGGAAACCGGCAAAAAAGACCGGCAGGATTACCGGAAACCGATCAACAGAAATTTGTAAATTTACGTTGTGAAATGTTGGATATTATATTGCCTGCTGGGTTGTGCTGCATTAACTGCAAATGCACAACTGCAAAATGTACAACATATATTATTGACAAGTTCCGGTAACCTGAGCGCTGAAAACCTGGCAAGTCATTTCCGCATGCGCTATGAAACCAAAGAAGAGCAACTACGTGCTGCTTACGCCTGGGTGACAACCAATATCAGGTATAGTACAGACAGCGCCTATTATTTCGACCAGGCGGTGACGCACGAGGAAAAAATTGAAGCGGTGCTGCGACGAAGAAAAGGTGTTTGTGAACACTATGCTTCCCTGTTTGTAGAAATAGCACAGAAAATGGATATTCCCGCATTTGTGGTGCATGGACTGGTGAAGGTGAGTAGTAGTGCGGCACATAGCTGGGCCGCCGTACAGCTGGATAATAAATGGTATCTCTGCGACCCTACCTGGGATGCGGTGCAACGTCCGGATTTTTTGTATTACCGGGCCGACCCCTGGTTTTTTGCTCAAACCCATCTCCCTTTCGACCCTATCTGGCAACTGGTAGAAACGCCGGTCGGTTATAAACAAAACGGGAAAAAGCTTCCATTTAATTTCAATGACTCTATCCGAACCTATATGTCACAGGACAGCCTGCAGCGGTATATTGCCATCGAACGCCGGATGAAAGACATGAGTGTGAACAGAAGCCTGTACAAAACCTGGCAAAACTACAACCGTATGAAGATCGTCATTATCGCGGGAGAGGAAGATATGCGTTTATACAACCTCGCGGTTGAAGAGCTTAATAAAGCCAAAAGTATCTTTAACGAATTTGTCCTATTCCGGAATAACCAGTTCCTGCCTTCTAAAGACGATGCGTCCCTTGCTGAAATGCTGAAGCCGGTGAAGGAATTGATCACAAAAGCACGACAACATATATCCATGATCGGAAAAATTACCGAGAACCATCAATATAATACTGCATCCCTGCAAAACCAGCTCAATTCCCTGGAAAAGAGAACGGATGAACAGATCGGCTTTCTAAAATTGTACCTCGCTACGATCTCAAACGAGAGAGAAAAGCTGTTCCTGGAAAAAAGACCACCCCATTAAACATTAAACATGATGATACTTCTCATTGCGGATAATCGTGCAGGCCCGGTATATTTGCTCAGCCAGCAGCAGCCTGACCAGCATATGGGGAAACACCAGCGTCGATAAGCTCCATACCCATCCTGCCTGCTTCACCACACTATCATCTACACCAAATGCACCTCCTATCAAAAATACCAGTCTCCTGGTACTACTTACCGCTTTCTGCTGTATATACTCCGCCAGGTCCACCGAAGACAATTGTTTTCCCCGTTCATCCAGCAGCACCAGGAAATCTGACGGTTGTACAACCTGAAGTATTTGTTTGGCCTCCTGCTTTTTTAATTCATTTTCCGGCAGGGAGGCAGCATTCTTAGGCGGCGGTATCAATAGCCACTCTGCAGGAAAATACCGGTTGATGCGTTGGGTAAAATCCTCTACTCCTTTACTGATATACTGTTCATGTGATTTTCCTACGGAAACAAACAGGATCTTCATATTTTACTTACATAAAAAGATGATGGCCGGTAAAGTTACCCCTACCTTAAACTTCATAAATATAAATTTTCAAAATTTTCTACCTGAAATTTTGTGGATATAAATATTATTTAACTTTGTCTTAACCAACAATCAAGTGTCTATGAGAAAAACGCTGCAAAGTGTACCCATGATCGGGTTTATGCTGTTTATCCTCCTGCAAACAGCCGTTTCACAAACCAAAGAAATTAAAGGAAAAATTACAGATGCAAGAGATGGTGCACCCATCGCCGGAGCAAGCATCCAAACCAGGGACGGGACAGCTTCTACCATTTCCGGAGATGATGGAAGCTTTCTTCTCCATGCGCCTTCAAACGCTACCATTGTTATCAGCTTTGTTGGCTTCAAAACCGTTGAACGTCCTGCCGGTGCCGATTTTTCGGATATCCGCATGGAGGAAGGTGGTAGCGAAGCCCTCAGCGAAGTGGTGGTAGTGGGGTACGGAACTAAGATTAAGAAAGACCTTACTTCCTCCATTGCCAGGGTGACAGCTAAAGAGTTTGAAAATCTTCCTTTGCCCTCCTTCGAGCAGGCATTACAGGGAAGAACAGCGGGTGTTTTTATCAATTCCGGTAGTGGAAAGCTCGGACAGGGACTCAATGTAAGGGTAAGAGGGATCTCTTCTATTTCAGCCAACCAGCAGCCCCTCGTGGTTATAGACGGGGTGCCTGTCCTAAGCCAGGCAATCGGCTCCTACAGCGAACCTGATAACCCACTGGCCAGCATCAACCCGGACGATATTGCTTCTATTGAGGTATTAAAAGATGCAGCGTCTGCCGCCATCTATGGAGCCAGGGCATCCAACGGTGTACTATTGGTCACTACCAAATCCGGTAAAGCCGGTAAAACCAAGATAAGTTTGGGAAGTTATGTCGGATGGAGCCGGCCTACGAAAAAAGGGGAGTTCCTGAATGCTGCACAATACCGGGAATTATTTACCGCTGCTGCCGACTACAGAGGTTTTGACCCGGCTGAGGACTTTTTTGAAGAAAGCGCTACGGAGGACTGGAACAGCACGAACGATTCGAAATGGACAGATGCAGCTTTTCAGAATGGCGGTGTGCAGCAGTATAACCTTAATATCAACGGGGGAGATGAAAGAACGCGTTTCCTGATCAGTGGCTCATGGAATGATCAAAAAGGGATTATTATTACCAACAGGCTGAAACGTGGTAATGCAAGGATAAACCTAGATCACAACCTGAACAGATTCATTCGTATAGGGTTAAATGTATCGCTTGCCAAGAATATCAACAACAGGTTGTACAGCGACAACTCATTTACCAACCCCCTCCAATTAAACGCCCTGCCTCCCATACAGGCAATGTATAATGCCGATGGAACTCCTAATGAAAATACCATCTACTACAACAACCTTGTAGAAGTAGCCAATTCCAAAAAGATCGCGATCAACTACCGGAGTATCAGCAATGCGTATGCGGAGTTGCAGCTTACCAAAGACCTGATGTTCAGAAGCCAGGTAGGGTTGGACTGGAACAATCTCCAGGAAGAAAATTACCAGGGCAGGAAAACCCTGGACGGCGGTCCGGGAGGACTGGGGGATAACAACCAGGTCACTTCTACCATTGTAACCTATACCAATACGCTTAACTACAACAAGCTTTTTAACGATCAACATGCATTAGACGGCTTACTCGGGATAGAGTATCAGCGGGGGGATATCGGAGAGTCCTACGTTGCCGGCCGTTCGTTTGCAGACGACAGGTTGAAAAAAATAAACAGCGCCGCTATTATAACGACCGGATCATCCGAACTGACCAGCTACTCTTTTGCCTCCTATTTTGCAAAGGCCAACTATAAGTTCAACGATCGCTATCTTTTGGGCGCCAGCTTCCGGGTAGACGGCTCTTCCCGTTTCGGCAGGGACAACCGTTATGGCGCTTTCCCCGCCGCCTCTATCGGCTGGATCATCAGCGAAGAAAATTTTCTGAGAAACAGCAGCGCCATCAGCTTCCTGAAAATAAGGTCCAGCTATGGAAAAACAGGTAACGCTGAAATAGGCAATTTCAAATCCAGGTCGCTTTATAATGCGCAGGCATATGCTGATATTTCAGGTATCATTGCCAGTCAGATCGGGGTACCCACCCTCTCGTGGGAAAAGACAAATCAATTTGATGTGGGATTAGACTTCGGCTTTTTAAACAACCGCATCAGTGGTGAAATAGATTATTTTGATAAAGACACAAAAGACCTGTTACTGGATGTGCCGCTGCCCAGCATCAACGGTTTCACGGTGATCACCCAGAATATTGGCAGCATGCGTAACAAGGGATGGGAATTGACCCTGAACGGCACGATACTAAAAGGCCCGCTCAGCTGGACTGCCTCTGTTAACATATCTACTTACAGAAACAAGATCACCAAACTGGTTGCTCCCGTACCTTCCCAGTCACGTACGCTCAGCCGCCTGGAAGAAGGTCAGCCTTTTGGCCAGTTTTATGGGTTGAAATATGCAGGAGTTGACCCGGCAAACGGTGATGCATTGTATTATAAAGCAGATGGCTCTAAAACCAATGAAACTGAAGATGCCGATGATATGATCCTGGGCAATCCCAACCCGGACTTCTTTGGCGGATTTAATAACAGGTTCAGCTACGCCGGTTTCGACCTGGATATCCAGTGCCAGTTTGTAAAAGGCGGAGATATCTACAACATGGCCGGAATCTTTCAATCTGTGAATGGAAACTACTACGATAACCAGACTGTAGACCAGATGAACTTCTGGAGAAAACCAGGTGATATTACCAATATACCACAGCCCCGCATATATAAAGATAATGGTTCAATCAAATCATCCCGCTGGGTGCAGGATGGCTCTTATTTCAGGATAAAAACAGTGAACCTGGGCTACAATTTCCCGAAAAGCATGTTAAGCCGGTTAAAAATAGAAAATGCCCGTTTGTATGTTGCCGGACTGAACCTGTTCACGTTCACAAAATACACAGGGTATGATCCTGAAGTAAGCACGTTCACCAATACGTCTGATCCTGCAGATAATATTGCCATGAACCACGACTTTTACACCCCACCACCTGCAAGAACCATTAGTATAGGGTTAAACATTGGATTATAAAATCAATACGAATTTTATGAAAAAATACACATATATATTATTTTTTGCAGCACTGCTGGGCGCCTGCAACAAAGACCTGCAGATAGAGCCGGCAAACAGCCTTGATGCCGGTGAGGCGATCAACTCCCCCGAAAGTGTGGATGCCGCCATTGTAGGGGCCTACTCTATTCTTGCCGGCGGCGCCCTGTATGGAACAGACCTGCTGATGGTGCCCGATCTGCTGGCACAGGACGACTACCTTTCCTGGCGGGGCACATTTACCAGCTTCAGGCAAGTTGCCAATAAAAGTATGACCCGGGACAATGCGGAATCCCTGCGCATCTGGCAAAAGGGTTACCAAGCTATCAATATGGCAAATATTGTCCTGGGCTCCCTGGACCTTGTTACAGATCCTGATCTTCACGATCAGTTAGAAGGAGAAGCTTATTTTATTCGTGGAATTGTACATTTCGAGCTGGTGAGATTTTTTGGATTGCCCTGGGGCGCCACTACAGACAACAGCCATCCTGGTGTGGTAATAAAAACCACGGCTACCCATACCTCCGAGCAGGCTTTTCAAAAAACAGCACGCAGCAGTGTAAAAGATGTATACGCGCAGGTAATAGATGACCTGACAAAAGCAGCAGACCTGTTGCCGGAGGAAAACGACAGAAGGGCAACCCGGTATACTGCTATTGCTTTCCTGAGCCGTGTTTACCTGCAACAGCATAATTATGAAGGTGCCCGCGATGCAGCAGATGAAGTAATAGCAAGCGACCTGTTTAAAATGAACGCTGCCGTTACCGCCGTGTTTGATAACAAAAACACCACCGAATCCATTTTTGAAATTCAGCAGAACGACCAGAACAATGCAGGTGTGGCGAATGATGGCATGGCTACCTTTTATGCCAGCTTTTCCGGCATTGGAAGGGCGGATGTGAGAATGGTGGATGAATTCCTTTCCCTGTATGATGAAGATGACTCCAGGCTGAGCAACTGGTATTATGAAGGAACAGGTTCGCGCCCCGGTAATATGTACTGCGGTAAGTGGAAATCTTTCAGTCAGAACCTTCCCGTCATCCGGATCGCTGAAATGTACTTAACCCGTGCAGAATGTAATGAAAGACTGGGTACTTCCGTAGGCGATACACCCGAAAATGACCTGGAAAAAATCGTCAATCCTGTTCGAGTGAATTTGCCGGCAATTGCTAATCCGGCCCTGCAGGACATACTGGATCAACGTTACCTGGAGCTGGCTTTTGAAGGTGTAAGGATCCATGATATCAAACGCCTGAAGTTATCAACAGGAGACTATGAATGGAATGACAACCGGCTGGTGCTTCCTATTCCCCAGGTGGAAGTAGGCGCTTCGGAAGGCACCATCACGCAGAACCCCGGATATTAAGCACACCATACTCATACTTTTGCTGTATTATAAAAGCGATACCACGTATCTGAGGTATCGCTTTTATAATTAGGTCCGCAGTCTTCTTTTTGATTTACAGTAAATATTACTTAACTTGTCTTAGCAACCTATCAAGTGTCCATAAGAAAAACATCAAAAAGCATACCCCCATGATTGGACGCACGCCGTTTATATCTCCGGTAAACAGCAATTTCAAAAGCCAAATAAAGAAAGAAAAAGTTGCAGATACGAGAGATAACTCCTTCTTGTATTGACCATAAATCTTCAAACTATCATAATATGAAAAAACACTTTATTTTAATTATTCTACTTGCCTTAACAAATATCAGCTATGCACAATTGACACCGGCCGGTAATTCAGAATTTTGTCCTAATACTAATATACAGTTCTCGTATGTAATCCATGGAAAGCCTGAAAACTTTAGTTTTTCCGAAATGAAGTACCTCTCCGCTGTCATAAATACCTATGTATATGACGCAATAAATTTAAAAACTACAGTTTATTTTACCCTCAATTTTGCAGACGTCAATTATGATCATTTTGTTAGGCTGAACTGGCAAACACGTAGTGGATCTACTACCTCTCCCTACACCGCCACATGGACATTTAACAGAATCAAATCACTCCACGCTGAAACTGCACCTCCATATTTTACACTATCCCCAAACACATTCCCTCCGTGTCAAATAACAACCTCAACCATCTCTTTTACAAAATTAAAATGGAAAAACTCTACAGCAGCTCCTGCTACTGAATTTGGGGAGATTAATGATTACGAGTATTCTGTTCCTGCTGGTTGGTCCGTAAATGGATCCGTTTCAAGCGGTCCCAATGACTATAAGCTTGGAACCAATTCTGCAACAATCAAATCCAATGCTACTTCTGCCGGCGAAATAAAAGTAAGGGCAGTTAACAAATGCGCTACTGGACTTGCTGTTGGCCCTTGGGCCAGCACGACAATAGCAAGACCCAAACCAGCCATCACCTTCGATGCTCCAAATCCGATTTGTGGTACAGTAGTCTATCAAGCTCGGAATGTTCCATCGGCATTTACAAACGTAAATTGGCAACTGTCTCCCTCCGGGCTAGGATTTTTCGGTAACCCCAACTCCACAATGACGCAAGTAGTTAAACAAGGAAACGGACTAGGTACAGTTGAATTTAAAATATCATCTCCTGGTTGCCCTCAGGCATTTACTTATAACACACTTGAAATAACCAAATCTACCCAACTCATATTTGGGGAACCTTCCACAATCACAAAGATTACTCGACAATCACACATCTCAGACTGTTATATACCCACATATACCTATACCGCAGTTGGAGGCATAGGGGCTACAAAGTATAGATGGTACACAAGAAGAACCGACAAATCGTCATTTGATTTTATAAGAGAAACAATAGAAAACAATGTAGATATTAGCGAATCAAGACCCGGACGATGTGATGATTTTGAAATCAAAGTTGAAGCTATCAATGGTTGTAACATGAAAGTATTCAAAAAAATATTTACTCATTGCCAATGTGCTAAAGGAGATCCCCCTAAAGGAAGAAATCTATCTCTCAGGTTATCCCCTAACCCTTCTGGTTCAAATTTATCAATTTCTCTTCCAGAATCTAACGAGGGAAAAACTATCAAACAAATTCGCATAATGGATAAGTTTGGAAGTGTTAAAAAGGAAATCAAAACTGCCAATCAAAGTAGTGTGACGATTGGAATATCAGAACTTAAAGCAGATATTTATACTATTCAGATATTTGATGGAAAAGAATGGCATTCATCTAAATTTTTGAAATACTAACCCTTAAGTAGAAGAGGCCTCTATGAAGCCTCTTCTACTTAACTAAAGTCTAAATAGCCATCAGATCCTTCGCAGGTTGCCGGTAGCATATAGAGATCACTACTATTGTGATAGCGGGATTTCCTGTAAGGATCCTGTGGAAATAATGCTCGCAAAGCCGCGGGGATCTCAGCCATGCTGTCAAGATGCTCTTCTTTGTCTGCGCCCTTTTGCATGAAAAAGCATTCTGTTGCTATAGCTGAGTTCCTGCAAGGGATCCCGGGTAGAGAAAGTTACATCGAAAATAGGGGCTTCCTTCGTGCCAATGATACATAATATGATCAACTGTAAATAAGCCATTAGAAAGTCGCGTGCAGACACACCCGGGCAGCTGCGCTGCTCCTGCACGTGTCCTCACGTGCAGTTCAAGTGGAGATAGCTCAGGGATGTCTGTCTATAATAACGCAGATGGGTGCCTATTCAGGCGGAACGGGATATTACATGCCACGGCTCAATGATTAAGCAACTTATAATGAATCAGTGGGACAAACGGTAGTATGGGAGATCATCCTTATTGTCATAACAGTGTTTGCTGCAAGCAACCCTATGTAAGCAGGCTGCATGTAAGGAGTCAGCGGCAACAGCAAATCCCTCTGTTGCGTGTCTTCGAACAACTTTACCAGAGTGGCGGCTATCAATACTTTATTTTAAATTAATCTTCGGAGATCCGTATATGCAAACAGGAAATTTTATAAGATCAGATACCTCCTGCTTCGGAATGACAAGCTGTTAGTCTGGTTCAGCAACGGCACAATCGTTCGGCATTAATGCTATCGTTCAATCCATACGCTCCAGCCAGCTATTCCGGGGTACAAGGAATTTTCTCACCGAAAGTGATCCGTACTGACGGTAAAGGATCATCAGGGTTTTGCATAACAACCAAGGTCAGCTTCACCGGTCCGGGTATTATTATCCAGATCAATGGTAATACCTGCTGCATCTCCCACACCTATTCCCGGCGAAGCAGCCTGCAACCGGAAATCAAATATTTTTCTCACCACATCTATGCTATCAAACAGGGGATCCTGGTTGACAATACAATTTATCTCTTCTGCCTCCGGAGGAGTTTGCTGTGTGCCATAAAGGGTATGATCCAGCAATATATTAAAGCCGGCATTACCTTTTTTCTCGGTCCTGATCTCATTTTCCACGACGGATCCGTCTCCCCAGATGATACAATTTTTAAACGTGGCATTTAATTCAACATTACTGACGTTTTCATAAGTATCGGTCAAAAATACAAGCGGACGTGTATGATTAAAATAGGTATTGTTAAAGCTGCTGATGGTACAATGCGTGAAATTATACGTGCCACCCGCCAGGTATATATTGGCGCCGCAATTGCTGATCAGGCAATTCACCGCTTCAATTTCAGATCCGTAAGCCAGTAAACCGGTATCATATATATTGTCGACGACACACTGGCTCAGCTTTAGTTTAGGTGATGCCCCGGCGGAAGGACCCACTGTTGTGATGGCCTGGTAAGCATTTTTAATAACCCCAAAGCGCAGGTTGTTGTTATGGCTGGATGCACTAAAAACAATGCCGGGCCAGGAAGCAGGTAAATCCTTATATCCCCTGTCGAGCCTGTCGCCCTGCATGATAACCCGTTCTTCTGCTGTACCATTTACGATAAGACTGCCGTTTACCAATATCGGTGCATTGGCATACATATATATCCTGCATCCTTTTTCAATGGTAAGGGCCGCTCCTTCCTCTACATACAATCCCCCGGATATCACGTAAGGCAGGTCGTTCTCCCATTGTGTATCCTCCCCAACAACATGATCTTTTAAAAAATGAGCGTTTTGTCCGTATGCCTCCAGCTGGGTGTACACCGTGTTGCCATTATAGCCTATCCCGATACTGTCCTTTATTAAAAAGGGAGTTGCACCCGAACTGGGATCAACAGTAACAGAAACAAATACATATACACTGTCTCCGGCTTCCAGCTCTATATTATCCACTTGTGTCACAGGCTGCCCGTCAATATTGATCTTAAAGGCTGATTGACTGCCTCCCATCAGCTTAACCGAACTGATCCGAAGCTTCTGGTCGTTGGAATTGACTATTGCAAAATGTTTCGTGATGGATCCTATACTTGTAAAAACAGTATCAAAACGAACTGTGTCGGCATAGGATATTACGGCTGCCGGATCGGTGACAAATCCCTGCTTGCTACATGAAATAAAAAATACCGGCACCAACAGTAGGAGCAAAAAAAACTTTTCCTTCATCATTTTTATATTTATACAGCACAGGCCAGGGTTGCAACACTAAGCTTCACATCTTTTATATCTTCCAGAATGGCATTACCGCAGGCCTCTACGGTAGCGCCTGTAGTGATGACGTCGTCTACCAGTAATATATGTTTGCCACCCAGATTTTTTTGCCCGGGTGCCAGGAAAACGCCTTCTACATTTTGCCAGCGTTCCATCCTTGTTTTATGGGTTTGGGTATCTGTTGCGCGTACCCGCTTCACGGCGCCAGGGGCGACAGGGATTTTTAAAACAGCAGCAATGCCCTCGCATAAAAGCGCCGACTGGTTATACCCTCTTTTTCTTTCCTTATCTTGGAACAAAGGCAAGGGAACGAGCACATCCGGCTTTACAAACCGGTGAGATGCAGCTAACAGGGTTCCCATCAGCTCACCGCAATAAACACCCAATGCTTTATTACCCCTGTACTTAAACTGATGAATAACTTTCTGCATCAAAGCACCTTTGGTGAAAAAATAACCGCTCATTGCCGCCTGGAACCGCAATCTTCCCCACAACATTTTCTCCACAGGATTATCCGGCAGGTCAATGAATGCCGTAGGGAATAATTGTTCAAAACACCGGGCACACAGCAGATGCCTGCCGGTCACCAGATCGCTCCCGCAGCCATTGCAAAGACGGGGAAAAAGCAATTGAGCAATACTATGTAATACAGGTTGCAGCAATAATCTCTTTTTAAAACAAATATTTATACAATTCATCTACCCTGCTAAGACTTACCAGCTCTATATTGAATGATTGTTTTCCCAGTCCCTTCTGGTTATAACGGCTGATGATGATCTTTTCAAAACCCAGCTTTTCAGCTTCCGCGATCCGTTGTTCGATCCGGTTGACGGCCCTGATCTCTCCGCTCAATCCAACTTCCCCGGCAAATGCAAAATGCTGGCTCAACGGAATATCCTCGTAAGAACTCAACAGCGCACTTACCAGGGCAAGGTCTACCGAAGGATCTTCCACCTTTAACCCACCTGCTATATTAACGAATACATCCTTTACGCCAAAATGGAAACCTCCTCTTTTCTCCAATACAGCCAACAGCAACTGCAGCTTCCGCAGATCAAAACCACTGCTGGTCCGCTGAGGAGTGCCATATACTGATTGAGTGACCAGGCTTTGCACTTCCACCAGCAAGGGTCTCTGACCTTCCAGCGTCGCGGCAATGGCAATACCGCTCAACTGCTCCTCTTTTTGGGTGATCAGTATTTCAGAAGGGTTGGATACCGGTCGCATACCACTGC
>CAKSVK010000095.1 GCA_934502905.1 uncultured Chitinophagaceae bacterium | reverse complement strand
AGACCACAGGCAGAAAAAGAGCTGAAACAACTGAAAGACGGGTATGAATATGTGAAGACCGGTATAGATAAATACAACCTTGAAAATTATCAAAAGCTTTCGGACTGGCATAAAACCCTTCATAATAAGGCATTCAGTGATAACAGGAACGAGCCGGATTACCGGAGCCTGACGACCATCACTTATGACGACAATGGTATTACAAGAAGCATGGAAATCCCCAAAGGAGACCTGTTGTACCAGTTCAGGGAAGATGTGAAAGCCGGTAAGCTTCCTACTGTTTCCTGGGTCATAGCTCCCGGCAAGCTCTCCGATCACCCTGGTTCACCCTGGTACGGCGCCTGGTACCTGAGTGAGGTGATCGACATCCTTACACAGAACCCTGAGGTATGGAAAAAGACGATCTTCATCCTGAATTATGATGAAAATGACGGGTATTTCGATCACGTTCCACCCTTTGTGCCGCCGGACCCCTATAAAACCGATAGCGGGAAGGCATCGGAAGGTGTGGCCACCCATACCGAGTACCTGAACAACAGCCAGGAATGGATGAAAAACAAACAACCTTCCAAAAGTGACCGGGAAGGCCCCATCGGATTAGGATTCAGGGTGCCGCTCGTAATTGCTTCTCCCTGGAGCAGGGGCGGTTGGGTAAACTCGGAAGTTTTTGATCTTACATCTCCCATACAATTCCTGGAGCACTTTTTATTTCACAAAACCAAAAAGAAGATCATTTCGCAGGAACTGACTACCTGGCGCAGGACTGTCTGTGGTGATCTCACCTCGGTTTTCAGGCCATACAACGGGGAAAAGATTGAGGCCCCCACACCTGTAGACAGGATACCTTACCTGGAAAGCATTCATAAGGCGCAGTTCAAGGACCTGCCCTCCGGCTTCAAAAAGCTGGGCACAGCGGAAATAGAAGATATCAATGCGAACGCGGTTTCTGCTCACATGCCACAGCAAGAAAAGGGTACCCGCCCTGCCTGCCCCCTTCCCTATGAGTTGCATGTGGACGGAAAGCTGGATACGAATAAAAAGTTCAAAATAAGATTTGAAGCGAAGAAGGATATTTTTGGTGAAAAAGCTGCCGGCAGCCCTTTCATGGTATTAACGCCCGGTACGGATATTCCTCCCCGTAATTATGCGGTGAGCGCCGGAGACAGTATTACGGATGAATGGACGGTAGCTGACAGATACCACCTGAGAGTGAACGGCCCTAACGGCTTTTACCGGGAGTTTACCGGCTCGGTGAATGATCCGCTCGTGGATATAGTTTGCGGATATGAAGGGAAAAAACAGCTTACCGGCAACGTTGAGCTTAAGGTAAAAAACAATGGCAAGCAGAAGTTGACACTGGAGGTTACGGATAATGCCTATAAAACATCTCCTGTTTCCAAAACGGTCAACGCCGGAGCTGTGCTGACGATCCCTGTTAACCTGGCTAAGAGTAGCGGATGGTATGATCTTTCAGTGAAGGTGAAAGGAGTTGACGGCTTTTCAAAAAGATATGCCGGGCATGTTGAAACGGGAAAAGCTGCTATCACCGATCCGTTCATGGGGAGGGTAATATAGCGATCTTATCAATAACCCTTCAAGATTGGCGTGGAAAGAACCAGCATAGTTAACCTCGAAGGGTTATAATATTATTCCAGGTATGCTGTAAAACGGCTGCTGCAGGTATCGGTTACCTTACCATTCTCATCCCGGTAAATGAAAAATGCCGAGAGATCTTTTCTTGCTTCTACAAAATCCAGCGCTTTCTTCAGTCCCATAGCCAGCAATGCATTATCGTAAGCATCGGCCGTCATGGCATCTTTTGCAATGACGGTAACGCTGATCAGCTCGTTTTCTATGGGATAACCTGTTCGCGGATTAATAATATGATTGATCCTTTTCCCGTTGCTTTCATGGAATTTCCGGTAGTTGCCGGAAGTGGTCACTGCGCCATCATCCAGGGAGATGATCTTTTGCATGATAAGATCATTATGCTTTTCACTGCCCGGCGCTTCTATTCCTATTTTCATTTTACCGCCATCCGGCTTTTTTCCTTTCACCCTGATCTCTCCGCCTACTTCCACGATAAAATCTGATAATCCCTTTTTCTCCAGGTAGCCGGCAATCACATCCACGCTATAACCCTGTGCTATGCCATTCACGTCGATGGTCACACATTTTTTTTCTTTCTTCAGCTTTAGGTTTTTCAGTTTTATTTTTTCTGTACCCACACAAGGCAGCAACGATGATATGGCAGCGCTGTCGGGATATTCCTTTACATTGTTGACGCCAAAACCCCAGGCTTTCACCAGTGGTTGTACCGTTATATCAAATATACCCTCTGTATCCTTCCATACTTCCTGCGACCGCCTGACCACCGTTGCCAGGTGCTGGTCCGCTTTCAGTCCTTTCCTGTGCTTATTGAAACGGCTGATCACGGAGTGATGCTTATAAATGGAAAGTGAATTGTCCAGTACCGTAAATAAGCTATCCAACTGTTTCCGGGTAACAATGTTTTCTTCCGCATAATAAGTTACATGATAGGTTGTTCCCTGGGCTGTTCCTTCTATAAAAAATCTTTTTTGTTCTGCGGGCTGTATAAACAGGTATGTAAAGAGAATGATGTGCCAGCTCATAATCAAAAATAATACATGCTGCCGTATTTGTCTGCTTTTGGGGGGTGTTTCCCTTCCGGGAGCTTCATTAAATAATTATTAAGTACGGTGCAGCACCTGTTATGTGATAGCTTCTCCTATAATTTCGCGGCTGCGTTGAATGTGCATGCAGGATGCTTCTGACAGGAAGGGGGATGCATGTAACAGGTAAAAATTTCAAACGTTTGCATTGCTGCCGGATATGAATAAGTAAAATTATAATACTATGTTTATGCTCATTACAAAACCAAAACCACCCAAGCTCATGAAAAAACGATTGCTATGGTTACTGGCATTTTTATTGCCATGTGCTATGCACCTTGCGGCGCAGGAAAGATCTACTGTGACCGGGACTGTCAAAAACGAAAGCGGTGAAGCGCTGCCAGGCGCCAGCATCACTGCCGAGAACTACACCACTAAATCAATCACGACAGCTATTGCGGATGCGGAAGGACACTTCAGGTTGCAAAATCTTCCTGGAGGGTCGTATACTATTTCAGTCAGCTCTGTAGGGTTTGAAACACAAGTGTATACAAATTATACCGTAGGCTCCGATGCATCCACTTTAGATGTGGTATTAAAATCGGAAGGAAAGAGCCTTGACGACATTGTGGTGGTAGGTTACGGTACACAACGAAAAAGTGATGTAACCGGCGCGGTAAAATCAGTCAGGGCCGAAGAATTTAACCGCGGGATCGTAAACAACCCCCAGCAGTTGATACAGGGAAAGGTTGCCGGTGTGAATGTTACTGCCACCAGCGGTGAGCCCGGGGCCCCTGTTAATATTGTGATCCGTGGCGCAGCCAGTGTCAGGAACAGCAGTGCACCCTTGTTTGTCATAGATGGTATTCCGCTGGACAATGCCGGAACCGGCATGGGAGATGCATTGAACTTTCTCAATCCCCAGGATATCGCTTCCATGGATGTGCTGAAAGATGCGTCTGCTACCGCTATTTATGGTTCCCGCGGTGCTAACGGTGTTATCATTATCACTACTAAAAAAGGGAGGGCAGGAACTTCTGTGCTCAACTTTACGAGCAGTGCGGGACTGTCGCAGGTGGCCAGGAAGCTTCCTGTATTTTCTACCGACGAATTTAAAAGACAGGTGGTGGCAGTAGGTGGCGAACTGGAAGATTTCGGTTCCAGTACCAACTGGCAGGATGAGATATTCAGGACAGGCAGCACATTTGAGAATAACCTGACATTAAGCGGCGGTAGCAACAAGCTGGTATATTATGCTTCCCTGAATGCACAAAATCAAAATGGTATTTTGTCAGGAAGCAATATGAAAAGGTATACCGGCCGGTTCAATGCTACCCAGAAACTCTGGGATGATCGTTTATCGGTTGACGTTAACCTCACCGCCAGCAATACCCGGAACCGCCGTCCGCCCATCGAGGGCTTGTTGGGCAGCGCCCTGTCCAACAATCCTACACTTCCTGCCAGGGATGCGAACGGGAAGCCTGCGGTATTTGATAACGTCAGCAATCCGCTGCTGGAGCTGGAACTGTTCAAAGATATAGCTACCGTAAACCGCGTATTGGGTAATATTTCCCCAACACTACGGATCGTTAAGGGGCTTACCTATAAGCTGAATTTCGGTATCGATAATACAACAACGGGCAGGGATATTGTAAACTTTGCCAATGCAGTTCCGCAGCGAAACGGCCGCTTTGAGGCAGAGAATATCCTGTTAAGGAACCGACTGATAGAAAACTACCTGACCTATACGGCAGATATGGATAAGCATAGCTTTTCAGCGATGGCAGGACATTCCTACCAGAATATCTTTTACCACCGCCGTAAGTTCAGCATCAATAATTTACCCCTCAATGACCTGGATCCCATATATAACCCCGGCATAGGGCAGGAGTTGACCCTGGTGAATAACCTTCCTGAAGGCAGCTCTAATATTAGTGAGTTACAATCCTATTTCGCCCGTATTAATTATGGTTTCGACAACAAATACCTGTTGACGGTCAACTTCAGGATGGATGGTTCTACCAAGTTCGGGGAAAACAATAAATATGGTTATTTCCCTTCCTTCTCTTTGGGATGGAACATCGCAAAGGAATCCTTCATGGAAAACTCTGCTTTCAGCGCACTGAAGCTGAGAGGCGGATGGGGGATGACCGGTAACCAGGAAATAGATCCCAAGCTGACCCAGGCTTTGTTCAGAACGGAAGTAAGGTCAGATGTAAGCTACCCGTTATACCCCACCGGTGCTTATCCTCCGGGCACATTTTATGCCCGTTTCGCCAACCCTAACCTGAAATGGGAAGCCACACAGCAAACAAACATAGGACTGGAGTTTGGATTGTTGAATGGCGACTTAAGCGGTTCGGTTGATTGGTTTGACAAAAGGACAAATAATATACTACTATCTATTCCACCGCAGGATCCCGTACAACCTGCCGGTGACCTGTATGCGAATATCCCGGGAATGGAGATAAGGAATTCAGGGATAGAATTTGACCTGGAATACCGCAAGCGGATCAGCGCCAACCTGAGCTTTGGCGTAGGGGGTAATGCTACTTTCATGAAAAATAATGTAAGCGGATCTCCGTACCAGGTGATCTTTTCGGGTTCAGCCACCGGTTCCGGCTTAACAAGCGCTACCCTCAACGGGTATATCAACGGATACCCGATCGGGTCCTTTTATCTTCTCGACTTTACAGGTATAAATGCGGATGGTGAAAGTCAGTTTGCCGATACCGATAAGGATGGTATTGTAACAGCAAAAGACAGGATCGTGGCAGGATCTGCAGTACCGAAATATATGTATAGCTTTTTCGGGAACCTGTCTTACCGGGGATTTGACTTTGTAATGAACTTCAACGGGGTAGGGGGTAATAAAATATATGATAATACCGCCACCGCTTTCTTTAACAAGACCCTGATCGCTAAAAACAGGAACACCACATCGGAGGCAGTAGAATACCCTGCGGAGTCCATTAATAACGCAGCCGGCGTGAGTACCAGGTACCTGAAAGACGGCAGTTACCTGCGTTTGAATAACGTAACATTAGGCTATAATATTAACCCGGAGCATATTGGTTTAAGAAAATGGCTTACCAACCTGCGTATATCGGTTACCGGCCAGAATCTCTTCGTGATCACGAAATATGACGGGTATGATCCCGAGATCAATAAGGAAGGCAGATCTACCAAGGATGCCATATCATATGGTATCGATTACCTGGGCTATCCGAGACCCCGGTCTGTTATTTTTGGTTTAAACCTATCATTCTAAAACCCGATTGTATGATCAAGAAAATATTTTATATACTATCTATTTATATTGTATTAGTTGCTTCAGGTAGTTGTACCAAGCTGAATGAGCAGATACTGGATGAAACCTCCAACACCGGTTCCTCCGATAAAGAGGTTACGGAAGGTTTGATCGGACCTGTTTATGCGATATTGCCTTCATTATTCCAGCACACCCGTTATTTTACTTTGCAGCAAATATCCACCGATCAGGCGATATTACCTTACAGGGGTGGAACAGACTGGGGTGATAACGGCATCTATATGGCGATGACCCGCCATCAGACCACAAGTGTTGATCCCAATGTGAACGGTGTATGGCTTAATCTTACCCAGGGCATTTCAAGGGCGATACTGGCAATAAGTACCTTACCCACCAGCTCTGATCCGAATGCTGCACTCTTCCTGGCGGAAGCAAGGGGTATGCGGGCTTATTATAATCTCCTTTGTCTTGACCTGTTCGGTATTGCGTTTCAGAAAGAAGACCCCCTGGAAAATTCAGTCATTTTACGGGGAAATGATGCCGTAGAGTATATCAAATCTGAACTGCTGGCAGTAGAGCCGGTGTTGGGTGAGGATACCGGTCCGGGCAGGTTTACCAAACAGGCAGCATGGGGATTGCTGGCACGGCTGCATTTGCAATCTGCTGTCTATCGTGACATTTATGCATCTTCTTTCAATTTTACGGGAGAAGATATGGATAAAGTGATTGAGTATTGCGACAGGCTGATCAATTCAGGTAAGTTTGCGTTATCGCCGGAGTATTTTGAAATTTTCGACGATGCCAATCATACCAATAAAGAGCTGATCTTTGCCGTTGACCAGCGGGCTGATCTGAACGGTCATAACCGCATGGGATATTTTTCTCTTTCCGGCGACCAGTTCCCGTTAGCAGCCTATCCCGGGGCGAACGGTACCGATGGTCCCGGGATCACATCCGATTTTTATCAGACATGGGCCACCGCTTATGCACCTAACGATCCGGCAGATATGGACGGTCGTTTCTTTAAAAGAAACTTTCCGGATGCCGAAGGGTGTATAGACGGTCCGGACTTTCATATTAACCGGGGTATCCTGAGAGGACAACAGTATGGGCTCATCAGGACCGGCGGCGTATTTGAAACCTGCCCCAATGGAGATATGCGGATAGGACCTTTATATAATGTTACCCGGAACAGACCCGATCTGCCGGTAAATTTTACAGAGAATATAGACTTTGGCACCTGGAGCAACTACAACAACGGCTATCGTGTTTCAAAATATGAATTCAGCCGTGGTTCTGTAAGCGGAAGGAATTTTGGTGAGCACGATATCGTGATCCTCCGGCTTGCAGATGTATACCTGATGCGCGCCGAGGCGAAGCTGCGCAAAGGTGCAGGCAATGAAGCTGCAGCCCTGGACGATGTGAATATCATTCGTGCTGCGAGAACAGCAAGAGTGGCACCGCCTGCATTAACGGAAATGAACCTGGACCTGTTATACAGGGAGAGGGGATTCGAATTGTATTGGGAAAATGTACGTCGTACAGATATGATCCGTTTTGGAAAATACGAAGATACATGGACAGAAAAAACAGACAGCAATCCCCAAAAGAGAATATTCCCTATTCCCCAGAACGCAATTGATGGTGCATCTAACCTGCCGGGATACCTGGAGCAGAATCCCGGTTACTAATAGTGAATTCCCTATGTTTCAGGAACCGTCGTATCCATACCGATACGGCGGTTTTTTTTATCATCCCCATCCAACTCACTCTCGTTGTTATTTCGAGTACCCTATCATTGTCCTCAATCATTGAGCCGTGACATGTAAGTCAATGATGATAAATTGGCTGATCTTCTTTATTTGGGTAGTATATCAGGGATATATAGCCGAAGCCACAGTAGTGTTAAAGCTTAATCAATCCCGCATTTTGCGGGACGGGGAATTTCGGTAATCCACCACGGCGGACACGTTATTCCCCGGTAGCTTTTTGCGCCTGCCTCCGTCCGAAGGCGGATACTTTTTTCCGCAAAAAGTAACAGGAAGCAGCAGGGAGTTTGGTGTTAAAAGGAAGACCGCGTTTACGGAAACAAATCAATATTTCGCCGCGCTGCGGCTTTTGATACTAACTATTCCATATTACTACAAATATTTATGGTGCGATGCACTCCTTTGCAGATCGTTGATTCTTAGCATCTTACCTCGCATGTCATTGGCACCGCAGGGAGGGATCTACTCACTGCTTCCGCCCATCATAATCATCTCCATCCTCCGGTTGCAGCGGGAATTTAACTACCGCGTTATCCCTGTTGGAACGGTAAACAGCCGTGAATAGCTCCACCGTTTTCCTGCCTGCTTCTCCATCTACGGCAGGCGGGCGATCGTTTAAAATGGCATCGCAGAAATCCTCGTGCTGCAATTGCATGGGATATTCTACCATACTAACGGTATTGTATAGCTGCTCGTCCTCTTTGATCCAGCCATCGAGCAAATGCTCTTCGCCGGGAACGGTCCACAGGTCATTTACCGGAATATAGGGCGCAGCCGGCTTACCGGGCAGCGGCATGGAGCCACCGTCTACCTGCACACCTACGGAAGCGGCATTGGAGCCATGCACCTGTATCTTTCCGTATATGCCGGGCTTCATTGAATTGCTGACAATGATGTTCCCGAGCCCCCCGTTTTTAAACTTTACAATGGCTACAGCCGTATCTTCAATTTCCACATACGGGTGGTTAAAATTGCGCCAGACACCGTATACTTCCTCTACGTCACCCATCATCCAGAGCAACAGATCCAACTGGTGCGATGCCTGGTTCACCATCACACCGCCACCTTCTGTATCCCACTTACCACGCCAGGCGTCGCTGTCGTAATAGGCCTGATCACGCCAGCCCAGCACATTTACCGTACCCAATGCAGGAGTACCGATCTTTCCTTCCTCAATCGCTTGTTTCACACGTTGTACCGGCTGCAAAAAACGGCGCTGGCTGATCATGCCCAGTTTCACGCCGGCCCGCTTACAGGCGTCTATCATGGCATCGCAATCCTGCAACGAAGAAGCCAGTGGTTTCTCCACCATACAATGCGCTCCGGCGGCGGCTGCTTCCAGTACAGCATCCTTGTGATAGGGGTGTGGCGTACAGATGATAACAGCATCAATATTTGCCTCCCTGATCATCGTTGTGATATTATCATAAGGTATCAGTCCATACTTTTCGCCGAACGCCCTGGCTTTTTCCATGCTCCGGCTGTAGATAGCTGCACATGTGGCATTGGAAGACCGCTGCAGGGCGGCAATATGCCACTGGCTTACTTTTCCGCAGCCGATAATAGCTGTTCTTACTTTGTCTGCCATACAAAATCGTTATTGGTGGAGGGTCAAAATAAATCAAAAAAGCCAAAATCAGAAATCGTACATCACACATCAGAAATCAGAAGGGTGCTTTAGAAGGTTGCCGCCTGGCTATACCGGAACAGGCTGTGCTGCCGGGCTGTATGTATATCGAGCCAGATACGGTTCAGCGCAGTGTTTTCGGTGGCTGCTTCCAATCCGCACCAGGGATACAACTGCTGTACACTGCTGAAGGCTGTCACAACAAGATGGTGACTCAGCGTGCTCAATGTTTCCAGCCTTGTCTTGTTCCATTGTTTGCTGCCGGCGCCTTCATTCCACACAGCATATACCGCATCAAAAAAGGATGCACGGACTTCGCGGAAAGCTTTTCCGGTCTGCCGGAGAGCATGACCTACGATTTGTTCTTGTTCAGGCGTATAGGCTTCACCCCGTCGTTTCTGCCCAAATCGTTCTTCACAAAGTTGGAGCCAGTGCATTGTCATGCCACTGAAGTTGGCTGCTAATGTTACCTCGGCAAATGGAAGGAACGGAAAATAAAAGATCGGATCGGGAAGAAGGGACTGTGTTGCCTCAATGGTAAAACTTCTTTGTGCAGGTACATATACCTGTTGCACACGAAACGAATAGCTGGCCGTGGCCTTCATACCCATGGTATGCCAGTCGTTTTCTGTGATCACTTCTTCCGGTGTGAATATAAAGGAGCGGACAACCGGGATCCCGTTTTCATCCTTTAGGTAATCACCGTTATTTTTGATATAACAATTGGCAGTAAAAGCCGTGGCATGCGGCGCCCCGGTGGCATATTTCCAGTAGCCGTTTACGCAGTAGCCTCCCTCCACTACTTCGGCTATACCTCCCGGTAAACCACTGCCTGACAGGCAGGTGGCGGGGCCCGTAAAAAAATCCTTCCGGGTTTCTTCGGGAAGGAATCCGGCAAACCAGTTGGCCCCGGCGCACAGGGTAACAGTCCAGCCCAGGCTGCCATCTGCCGAGGCCAGTTGTTCCAGCAGGGTGAGGGCTTCCGGCAGGGTCAGCCCCAGACCGCCCAACTCCCGCGGAACGTAGAGGTTGAACCAGTTGTTTGAATAGATGAGCTGCAGCAGCTCAGGAGTCAGTCTCCCTTCTTCAGCCGCCCGATCAGAAAAAGCCCGGATCGTTTGTATGTCTTTGCTGTTGATGAATGATTCCATTCTATGCCTTCTCTGCAAATATCCTCTTTTATAAATTACACATCATTGCCGTCCACCATAAAACTTATTGATTGCCTCTACTTTATTATCCACATGCAGCTTTTCATAAATGTTGTAGATGTGCTTTTTCAGGGTTTTGATGCTGATGAACAGTGTATCGGAGATTTCGGCATAGGTAAGCCCTTTGGAAAGCAGCCCCAGTATTTCTTCTTCACGGTTAGTGATGTGATATTGCTCTTTGGCGGTGGCAGGTGTATGCTGCAGCTTCATTACGATCTTTCTGGCAATATCGCTACTCATCGGGCTTCCGCCCTCATGTACTTCCTGAATGGCGGAAAGGAGTACTTCCGGTTTACTTTTTTTCAGGATGTAACTATTGGCGCCGGATTGCAAAGCCAGGAATACTTTTTCATCTTCATCATAAGCGGTACACATGATGAACTCTGTTTTGGGACAAACCGGCTTCAATTTTTTTACGCATTCGATGCCGTCGATGCCCGGCAGTCCAATATCCATCAGCACAACATCGGGTAATAATTCCGGGATTTTTTGCAAAGCTTCTTCGCCCGTGCTGCACACACACAGGCAGCAATAATTCTCGTTGCGGCTTACAATGCCTTTCAATAAGCTTTGTATATCTTTTTGGTCTTCTACTATTATTACATTTATCATAACTTATTTTTTCTCACAGATTTCTCAGGTTTGCACAGATAGAGTAAAAAATCTGTGAGCATATCATTCTAATGGTATATCAATTTTTACGACAGTTCCAACTTCATTCCTCCAGTCAATTGTCCCATTCAGGTTCTCTATCCGTTTACGCATATTCTTCAAGCCGTTGCCATCGTACAGCGATTGTTCATCTATGCCGTTTCCATTGTCTTTTATGGTAATGCATAATGTTTCATCATGCAAAATTACCATTGTTACCAAACCGGCGCCGGCATGTTTTACAATATTATGCACCGCTTCCTTCACCGTCAGGTAAATATCGCGGCGTACATTGCCTTTTACTTCTTTTAATGGCTCCTTCAGTACTTCCGTAAACTGCAACTTCAACCCGGCTTCGCTTAAAAACCCGGCGCTGAATTTCCGGATGTAGGAAACCAGGCTTTGTAAATTGTCGTTACCGGCATTGAGGCTCCAGACGATCTCGTTCATCTTTCCTGCCATTTCCGATGCGCGGTCGGCAATGATATTTACTTCCTGTTTTTCTTCCTTTTGGTCCGATCTCAAAACTTCGGCTGCCAGTGTAATGGAGGTTAATGTGGCGCCCAGCTCATCGTGAAGCTCCTGCGATATACGGTTGCGTTCATCTAATTGTCCCTGGAGATTTGCCGTGCTGCGTTCCCATTCCTTTTCTTTCTCCAGCAATGCTATCCTGCTTTTTTGCAATTGGATCTTTCGCTTATAGCTGATGAAAAAAGCAATACCGGTTACTAATAACAGCAATGCACTGACCGTCATTATGGAAATGGTGTTGTTCTTGCGGTTGAGCTGCAGTTCTTTGTTTAACAGCAGGTTTTCCTGCATTACTTTTTTACGTTCTATTTCGTATTTCTCCAGGTCTTTATTGATTTCCTGCGTACGCAGTTCCGCACTTAGCCGATAGGCATTTTCCAAGGCAGCATTTGCCATAACATCATTGCCTGTCATTTTCAGGATCTTGTAATATCCGTCGTACAGGTTTTTCTGATGTGCCAGCGGCAGGTCGAACATGCCTTCCAGGGGAATGCCGTATTTCAATATTTCCTTTGCATACATCGTATCTTTTGCCTCAAAAGCGATCTCTGTCATTTGTATCAGGTTGATGTAATAATCCGGTGGTTTGTTTTCAGACAGGTACTGCATTCTTTTATTGGCAAACAACTTTGAGGAATCGTATAAGTGTTGGCTTTTGTACATGGCAACCAATGACGAATACACCTGGTCGGTATAAGGATTGCTTTTTTGGGTTTGCAGTAATTCCCTGGCTTTTTGGGTATGCCTGTAAAAATTCAGTGAGTCGTTATTCTGGTAAGCAGATGTTGAAAGCGTCTGATGCGCCAGTACCATCCTGGTAGTGTCGTATAGTGTTGAATAATGTGCCAGGAATTTTTCGGCATTTTCGTTGGCAAGATGGTAGTTGCCCAAATCAATATACAGCCTGGCTACATTGATGTACAGCGGATAATTTTTGACCGAATCGGGTGCCGGGTCCTGTTCCATATACTGCAGGGCCTTCGTGCTTGCTTTTACGGCTTCATCCGTTTTGCCCGCCACCTGGTACACCACCGAACGAACGCCATACATATTGCATAGCAAATTGGCATCGTTTACATCATTTGCAAAAACCAGGGACGAATCTGAAATAGCAATGGCTGTTTCAAAATCATTACGGTATACACTGTTGATGAAGACAAGGTTGCGGTAGATCATTGACTGAGCGGGTCTGTCATGTACGCTTTTTGCCAGTTGAAATGCTTTTTCATAGAAGGGTAGGGAAGCAATGGCATCGCTATCCTGCATTTCAAAAGCCTGATTGAGCAGGGGTTTTACGGTATCCGATACTTTCTGTTGGTAAAAGGGAATGGCTTGCCGCGGATCACAGTGTTTACATGAGGACATACAAAACAACCATACGAAAGCCATCGCTGCTGTTAAATAAAAGGTTGATATCAGGCTACCGGTTTTTATCACAAAAAAAATTATTCTACATTCCGTCATATAAATTAACAATAATATAAAAATATTCAATCTTCTTCCTGTCTTTTTCTATATACAATTTGCCGGTGTTGTCCATTTTTTCTGCATTGCCATACATGGAAATATCTAAATAATAATTACCAGATTGATAACTGCCGGGCTTGGTGCTTTCCCATCCGCAGCAGGTAAATGTCAGCCCGGCCATTTTGTAGTGCTTTACCAGGAAGGTTTCCATACTATCCGCGTCTCTGGCTTTTACTTTATAGGTGGCCGTACAGGTTACCTGTCCCTGGACGCTTTTGGATTTTTCAAAAATGGCTTGTTGGGGTTTGATAGCGTATTGTTGTAACAGGTCGCCACAGGTTGGGTTTTGTGCGGAAAGTTTTGTGGTGCAAAGAAGAAGTAGGATTAATATAATCTTCATTTTTCAGAGAATGTTACAAATTAAAATTCTACCTCTCACATTCTCCCTGCAGCCGAAACGGGAACAAAAAAACAGCTTGTACTATTTTAGTTATTCTCATTCCACATTCTTAACGGATATGTCCATTCGTTCGAATAAAAA
>CAKSVK010000094.1 GCA_934502905.1 uncultured Chitinophagaceae bacterium | reverse complement strand
ATTGACCGTTATTTTTTCGCAGGCGGGTGGTGACACCCGCCTGTAGAGCATGCTAACGGTCGGTGTCCCCACCGACCGGAAAACTTGCATAAAGCGGAGATGTGGAATACATCCATGAAATTCAGTGGACACCGCCGTAAAGTTTTTTTACGGTACATTTATTCATCAAATGCTCCCGAGAAATATGAGGTATCTATTTTTATTAACCGTTATTTTTTTGTCCTGCCGGCAAAAGGCAAATGTTGACCTGGTTATTCACAACGCCAGGATCTATACCGTTGACAGCGTATTTTCGATAGTAGAGTCCATCGCCATAAAAGACGGAAGGATAGTTGAAACGGGAAGCAGCCGGCAGGTACTGGAAAACTACCGGGCAAATGCTGCAATAGATGCAAAGGGGAAACCGGTCTACCCCGGTTTCATAGACGGGCATGCGCATTTCTATGGTTATGCTGCAGGTTTAAATAACGTAGACCTGACCGGTGCGGAAAGCTGGGAGGAATGCATAGAAAGAATTGCTGCTTTTGTAAAGAAAAAGGGGCTGGAGCCCGGCGAGTGGATACGGGGCCGGGGTTGGGATCAGAATGACTGGACTATAAAAGTCTTTCCCGATTCCCGGAAGCTGGATAGCTTGTTTCCGCAGAACCCTGTATATCTCACGCGGGTAGATGGTCATGCTGCTATAGCCAGCCAGGCAGCGCTGGCGGCTGCTGAAGTAAAAACGGGAGAGAAAGTGATCGGGGGGCTTTTTGAAGTGAGGAACAGCCGGCTGACAGGTATTTTGATCGACAACGCGATGAATCGGGTTGCGGGTATAATCCCCTCGACAGATATGGCTTCTATGGAAGAAAGTTTCCTGGAAGCTCAAAAGAATTGTTTTGCTACGGGTATTACCGGCATTACGGAATGCGGCTTATCTGAAAAGAATACCGGCTGGATAGATTCGCTGCAAAAGGTTGCAAAGCTCAAAATGAAATTTACAGTGATGCTGTCTGATGAGCCTGCGGATCATCTGCCCAACAAAATATATAAGACCGACCGTTTACATATTGCCGGCTTCAAGATAATGGGGGACGGTGCATTGGGCTCACGCGGCGCCTGCCTGCTGCATCCTTACAGCGACCAGCCGGGTTGGAGAGGGTTTTTATTGGGAACGGAAGAATATTACCGGGATGCGCTCACTAAAATATTCGACTCACCCTTTCAGGCATGCACACACGCCATAGGCGATTCTGCCAACCGGCTGATACTGGATATTTCAGGGATGTTGATGAAAGGAAAAAACGACCGGCGCTGGCGTATAGAGCATGCACAGGTAGTGGCGCCGGAAGATTTCAGGAAGTTTGGCGCGTACAGTATCATTCCATCCGTTCAATCCACACACGCTACATCAGATATGTACTGGGCAGGGCAACGCCTGGGGGCGGAAAGAGTGAAAGGAGCCTATGCATTTAAGGACCTGATGGAAGAAAATGGCTGGCTGGTGCTGGGTACCGATTTCCCGGTGGAGGATATCAGTCCGTTCAAAACTTTTTACGCCGCCATTGCCCGGAAAGACAAAAAAGGTTATCCCGAAAACGGATTTCAAATGGAGAATGCTCTCACAAGAGAACAAACATTGAGAGGGATGACCATCTGGGCTGCAAAAGGTACATTTGAAGAAAGGGAGAAGGGTTCCCTGGAAAAAGGCAAATGGGCCGACTTTATTATTACAGATACGGATATTATAACCTGTAATCCCGAGGACATCCTGAAGACAAAAGCATTGGCAACTTATATCAACGGCGAAAAGGTCTATGGTAAATGATCTCCCTGTATCCAGGTATGCAGCGGTCTTACAAATGGAACAGGATCAGCAGAGAATTCAATGAATCGTTGAGACAGCTCTTTTGCCAGGAACGGTCCCATAGAGAATCCTTTTGTTCCCAGCCCGTTAAAAAGATACACAGCGGGATGTTGCGGATGTTGCCCCACCATCAGTTCCTGCCCCGCAGTGGTAGGTCGTTCGGCCACGAGGTGACCTTTTACTGTAAAAGGTAGCCTCAGCCACGACTTCAGAAAATCAAGGGTTTGTGTTCGCCAGCTTTCATCGGGTTGCAGGTTCTCATAATGCCAGGTATAGTTGCTGCCGCACCAGAATAACCCCTCCACGGGAACCAGACGCACACGATTGTGATAAATGCAGGAAGGATCTAATTCCGGCACCTGCAGCAACAACGCTTCCCCCCTGTTCCTGTTAAAAGGTAATGAGGCAAATAAAGGATTGTCCCTGACAGCAGCTCCTTCACAAAATACAATGGCCCCGGCCGTAATGTCTTTGTATTGAATATGATCGGGGTGAAGGATCAGTTGGCTGTTGTCAAAAAATGCTTCCAAGAGTAACCCATTTTCCTGTAAATATTTGCGCCACCAGCGAAGTAGGGAGTGACTTTCCACCTGCCATACTCCCAGCTTCCACCATTCATCTGGCGGATAAAAACAACGGGAGAGATATTCTTTTTCATCAGGAGCAATGCTCCGAAAGTCTGCCTGTGTGGTTCGGAGACAGTTTCCAGGAGCGCATACCAGCATGGGCTTCTCCTTTATTAAGGGTACTCCCATCATCGCTTCCATGTCCCGGTAACGATCTATGGCTGCGGGAATATAAATTTCGCTGTTTGCAACTATAGTCCGGCTATTGATGTTCACAGGGTTGATAACGGCGCCGGCTACATGACTGGCATTGGTAATACCAGGCTGATCAATGACAACAAAGGATCTTCCCGCCCTGCACAGCTCATAACTGATCAGGGTACCCGCAATACCCTGCCCTATTATCAGAAAATCTGTTGCAGGCATACCGGTCTAACTGATGATCTGTAGCTTGGCATAATTCAGCATGATCTTCTTCTCACCGTTCGTATCAAATTTTACCAGGGCTATCGGATTCTGTGCGCTTCCTTCAACTTTTATCACTTCTCCAAATCCAAATTTCTGGTGTTCCACCTTTTGTCCGGGCTGCAGGTTGGACGTATCACTGGCAACGAAGTCTGATGAGGGCGTATGCGCTACGACTTTTGATGCCGGCTTATTACTGCTGATAGAAGACACAAAACCTTTCTTTTTCGGTGGCGCCCCATATTGTTGCTCTGCTTTCCACGCTTCGGTTTTGGCGCTCCCACCAAATCCGCGGTTCATTCTTTCAAATGCCGAGCCGGCGTTGCCGATATTGCGGGTACCGCCACCTGCATAACTACGGTCCAGGAATGCTTCCGGTATTTCATTTATAAAGCGGCTGGGATCGTTCTGCACCAGGCTTCCGAAGCGGTACCGTGCATTGGCATGTGTGATCCAAAGCTTTTGTTTGGCTCTTGTTACCACCACATAAAACAAACGCCTTTCTTCTTCCAGCTCTTCGCGGCTGTTGATGCTGAGTGCGCTCGGAAAAAGATTTTCTTCGAGGCCGGCAGCAAATACACAGGAGAACTCCAGTCCCTTTGCCGCGTGAATGGTCATGAGCTTTACCGTATCCGCATTAGGATCTTTTTCCTCAGCATCTGTCAGCAGCGTGATCTGCTGCAGGTAAGCGCCGAGGCTCCTGTCGTTCTCATCGGAACCTGCTTCCGGCATTGCTGGTTCTGCTGTTCCTGGTTCCTCTCCTTTTTCAGCAAATAAGCCGAAAGAAACATCATCCATAGCATCTTCCAGGTCTTTTTCGTCGCCTTCCTCTACAAATCCGGCATCCGCTCCATTATCGATCCACTCCCTGATAGAGTTCAACAGTTCCTGCACGTTCTCATACCGGGCGACTCCTTCCGTGCTTTTATCATTAAAAAGCTCCCGCACGAAGTTGGTTTGCTTTCCGACATGCATGGCTATTTCATACGCGTTCTTATTTTTCAGCATGCTGGCAAAGCTCCGGATCATCAGCACAAAGTTTTCAATGGCTTCCAGTGTACCTGCTTTGAAGCCAAACTCCCTTGCCCGCTCCAGCACCTGCCAAAAAGAGATATTATTATCATTTGCCGCCAGGATAGCCCTGTCCACAGAGGTTTTCCCGATGCCTCTTGCCGGGTAGTTAATGATCCTTTTCAAAGCTTCTTCATCGTTTGGATTCACCAGCAGGCGGAGGTAGGCGATATAATCCTTGATCTCTTTCCGCTGGTAGAAGCTGATACCACCGTAAATGGTATAGGCTATGCCCAGTCGCCTCAATGCTTCTTCAAAAGCACGGCTTTGCGCATTGGTACGGTATAGTATAGCAAAATCCTTGTTGTAATAGTGGTTTCTCAGCTTTTGTTCCTGGATGGTGTCGGCCACATATTTCCCTTCTTCATTATCCGTCATGGTTCGTACCAGCTTTATATTTTCACCCCTTATGTTTTCGGTGAACAGCTTTTTCTCTATCTGGCCTTTATTGTTGCTGATGATCTCGTTGGCTACATCCAGGATATTTTGTGTGCTGCGGTAGTTTTGCTCCAGCTTTACCACTTTCACATCGTCATAATCTTTCTGGAATTGCAGGATATTTTCAATAGTAGCGCCGCGGAAGCTGTAAATGCTTTGCGCATCATCCCCCACCACGCATACATTTTCATGCATGGCGCCCAGCAGCTTGATGATCTCATATTGTGCCGGGTTGGTATCCTGGTACTCGTCGATAAGAATGTATTTGAACTTACGCTGGTATTTGCTCAGGGATTCCGGGAACCCCTTCAGCAACTGGTACATATTCACCAGCAGGTCATCAAAGTCCATTGCACCGTTCTTAAAGCAACGTTTTACATAGGCATCATAGATCTTACCGATCATCGGGCGATGGCTCCGCAGGTCCTCCTGCTGGATATTATAATCATTGATATACTCTTCCGGTGTTACCAGCGCATTTTTAGCCGACGAGATCCTGTTATACACCGTATTGGGCTTATAGGTCTTGTCGTCCAGGTTCATTTCATTGATAACCGCTTTCAGAACACTTTTGGCATCATCGGTATCATATATGGTAAAATTGCCCGGGTAACCCAGCTTGGGCGCTTCGCTGCGCAAGATGCGGGCGAACACACTGTGAAATGTTCCTATATATAAATTGCGGGCTTCGTTGTTGCCGAGGATATGCTCTATCCTCTCCTTCATTTCTTTTGCCGCCTTGTTGGTGAAGGTAAGCGCCAGTATATTAAAGGCATCTACCCCGTTGGCCATAAGGTGGGCTATACGGGTGGTCAGCACCTTCGTTTTTCCGCTCCCCGCCCCTGCAATGATCATGATCGGTCCATCTCTGTGTAAAACGGCTTCTTTCTGTCTTTCGTTCAAGCCCTGTAAATAGTCCTGCATAAGACTGCAAGTTAATTAAAAGACCTGTTCCGGGCAACGACAAACAGACAATGCTCAACGTATCGCCCAGATAATATCGGCATAACTTCTGCCATTATTTCCAGGATAAACATCAAAACCAAGGGTTTTTAGCGTAACAATTGCATGCTTCCTGATATCTTCAGAATGACATTCCATGACAATATTTCTTACCTTTTCTAACCACGCCAGGTCACGTGAAAATAATTCAGCCTCCTTACCTTCTATATCGATCTTAAGCAGATCAATTTCATCAATAAACATTTCCCGCATGAAAGTTGGCATATTCACCGCCCGAACTTCCGTATCGGAGATATCAATGCCGGAAACAGATGAATTGTAAGACTTTTGTTTTTTATGGAGGTATTCAACACCATTGTCTGACGAAATGGCTGCCGCTACCGGAATCAGTCTGGAACCGGTGATCTCCCGGGAGAGATTGGTAATCAACAATTCAAAATTTTCAGGATCAGGCTCCAGGGCATAAATAACTGCGCCGGGGGATTGTAGACCAAAGAACAAAGATGTCATTCCTATATTGGCGCCAAGGTCCACAATAGTGGAAAAGTTGTTCCAGGATATTAAAGTATTATTGTAGACACGCTGCCAGAATATTTCATAAAGCATATCTATATCGCCTGAATAGGTCCTCAGTCTTAACAGTTTGTACACACCTCCCAGCTTCAGTTGATATAAAACAGGATAATCAATTTTCTCCACTTTTTTATTGCGTGAATATCTTTTGGTGTTTATGAGAAGTCTCAGGAAGTCAGAAATGCTCCCGGTGGTCCGGTAACAGAATACCAGTTTATTATATGCTGTTTTTATTCCTCTCATCATACCTACGTTGACTGCAAGATATCAAAAACAGGCTGGATATGATTGTCTTACCCTTGAGCCAGTCCGTTTTTGAATGCAGATGGCGACATACCGGTATGTTTCCGGAAAAACTTGCTGAATGCCGCTATGGATCCATAATGAAGAGCGGTGCTCACGGTGCTGATATTCTGTTCGGGTAACGCTAATAAAAGCCTGGCTTCCGCCAGTAATGCCTCCGCTATCAGCGTGCCCGGTGTTTTACCTGAGACCTTTTTACATACTTCTATCAGGTATTTGCTGCTGATGAAAAGCTGATCGGCATAGAACTCCAGGCGTCGCTCCGCTTTAAAGTGGAATTGCACCAGCTTCATAAATTTCAGAAACAACAGGTCTTCCCCGGACAATGCCTTTTTATGTTTTTCACCCTTGTACCGGAAATAGATCTCAGCAGTTTCAAACAGCAGGTTAATGATCAGGCTCTGCATGATCGTATCATGAAATAACCCTTCAGTTTTTGACTTCTTCCCTATATCATCCAGCTTTTGTTTCAAAAATGTTGCTTCCTTTCTCTCCATTTCCATATGCGCCAGCGTGTCATAGCTAAAGAAACCCAATTGCTCCAGCTGATGGGTATCCGAGATATTTTTCAGCAGGAACGCCCTTTCGAACAGCAGTATCTTGAGCTTAAAATGGGCACTGTGACCAAACACCCGGATAGCAGTAGACGGTATCGCTGCAAAAAAATCATCTTTTTTGATCGTGATCTTTTCACCGTTCAGCGAGAGACTGGCAATGCCGGACAGGCAGATAGCATATATATAGTAATCCGCACGGAAACCTTCCTCAGGATACATCATCACGGGGACCCCCTCCGAAATAAAATAAGGCAGCCCCTGCTCCTGGAGTCCAAACATGCTTAGCGTTGTGCTGATATTCCGGGTCGTATTTGCCAATGGCGTTCCTGTTATTTCCATAACAAATCTATTTATAAAAAATGATTACCCTTCTTTCCTAAGCATTTGATCGTGGCTATAAAAAACCCCGGACGAGCCGGGGTTCAACCTTTAAATACTGCCTATGCTTTTGCCACAGACAGTTTACCGCGAAAGCTTCTTATTTTCAGCTGTAGTATGATGGCCATGGCTGCCAGACAAACAACACAGGTAATGGAAAGCGCAGTCAGTTGGGGATAGATATCGCTGATCTCCCCGCCGTATACCGACAGCTTACGGAAACCGGCTAAAAAATGCGTGAGAGGCAACGATTCTGCGATAGCCCTGATCCAGCCCGGCATACTTTGTAACGGCCAGGTATAACCGCTCAGCAGGAAGGACGGTGTGGCAATGACCATCAGCAGCTCCGTAGCCTTCAGCTGGTTGGGCACGGCAACCGAAAACAGCATGCCGAGCAATATACATGCCAGGCTGAACACCGATACCAGCAGTGCTACGCCGGGGGTAAATACCGGTATATCAATATCGTATACCACGTAAAATAAACCCACCACGAGCCACATAAAGGCGGTCATGATCACAAAAGGTAATATTTTCAATACAATATGGTACAGGGAGTTGCTGCTTGCTTTTACCAGTTTCCCGAAATAACCGTCTTCAAAATCCCGGGCAAACACCAGTGCCAGTCCCAGCATGATTACCTGCTGCATGACAGTGCCCAGGATACCCGGGATCATCAGGTTCATATAGTTGCCGGCAGGGTTGTAAAAACGGTTATAGTTCACTTTAAAAGGCTCAAACCGCTGTGCTGCCGCAAAGGTGGGTACCCCTGTTTTTTTAAGCGCTTCTATTTCTATACCGGCATTGATAGTACCCAGCACGGTTTGTATGGCGCGGGTGGCAAAGTTAGCGGTCACCAGGTTGGCAGTATTAATGTCTACCATCACTTCGGGATATCGTTTCTGCATAATGTCTGCTTCAAACCCCTGTGGTAAGCTGATGACAGCCACATATTCTTTGGAAGGCATTTCCCTGGCAATATCGCCTGCGCCGAACTGCACTTTGGCGATGCTAAGGTTTTCGTTTTCATTGAGCGCATCTATGATCTTGCCACTGGTGGGCGTATTGTCTTCGTCGATCACCACAATTTCCATTTTGGTCACCTTCCCGGCCTTATACATGTTGATGGTAATGATCCCGTACAACAACGGTGCCCCGAAGAAGATCATCATCACCACATTGTTGGAGAATATTCTTCTCCATTCTGTATTCAATAGTTGTATGAACTTTTTCATGTTGCGGTATTAAGGTTTCAGAAAAACGGTGGAGTTATTGTATAAGCCATCTGCATCGGATGATTGCAGGGGGATCACTTTTAACTCATAAAAGGCTTCCCCTATCTGCCTGTTGGGCGCTGTGCTGGTATTATCTGCGTACCGCGGCAGTTGCTTTACCATCGAAATTTTTGCAGCCATATTTTTATCTGTGCCCGGCACCGTGATGGTCACTTCTTTTCCCAACGGGTATGCATTGATAGCTTTTTCCCCGATGGTGAACCGGAAATAGCTGTTTCCCTGCTGGTAACCGCTTACAATAGGATATCCGGGTGTTGCCAGTTCTCCCTCTTTCAGGGTAACGGACTCCACCAGCATATCCGCCGGCGCGATGATGATGGTTTCACTAACGGCCTGCAGCACTTCCTTACGGGCGCCCAGTGCTCTTTCCACCTGCCCGCGGGCACTGCTGATAGTTTCGGGGCGGGTGCCGCCGGTCACTTCTTTTTGTTTTGCTTTAATAGCATTCACCTGTGCCTGCGCTGCAAGGTATTTTGATTTTACCTCGTCAAACTTTTGTGCCGGGATCAGCGAATCCTTAAACATGTTCTCCATGCGGGCATACGATTGCTGCGCGAATTCCAGCTGGGCAGTGGCAGCATCGAGCTGGCTCTGGATCTGTTGCAACTGATCGGTAGTAGCGCCATTGCGGGCCAACCGGAACTGCCCTTCTGCACTGGTAATGGCGCCATCGGCCTGTTCCAGCCTGGCTTCCAGCTCGGGAACATGGATGATGGCAAGGGTATCCCCCTTGTGTACGGGCTGACCTTCCTGTACAAAGATCTTTTCTATGCGTCCTGCAATTTTTGAAGTCACGCTGATCATTTCCAGCTTTACTTTTCCTTCCGGCTCAGCCGGTGTTTGTTGCCTGTTGTTGCATGCAGTCAGGCTGATGCCTGATAATATGATGAGAGATATATAAGAGCGTTTCATGGTAAATTATTTTGAGGTACTTAAAGGTTGTTTAATAAGGTGCCGTTCAACTCAGCAGCGCTCAATGCTGCCCGTCGCTGATCGTATACGGCTTGCTGGTATTCAAACTTTGCTTTTTCAATATCATTCAGGGCGTTCAATACATCAGTTAGCCCTGCCAGTCCGTTCCGGTACTGCTTATCAACAAAGTCATAGGTGTCTTCCGTTAATTTTATTTCTGCTTTTTTCAGCTTCAGCTTTTGATTTGCCAGCAGGTAATCTTCCTGCAGCTTATCCTGGCCCAACTGTATCATGTCTTCCGCGGCTTTTCTCCGCACCTGCAGCTGCTGTCTTTGCAATACCGCTTTTTGGGCGTTGTTCCGGGCCGCCAGTCCGTCAAAAATGTTCCACTGCAGACGAATGCCTGCAAACCACCGGGGATCCAGCAGGGACAGGTCCTTATCCCTCAGCTCGTATTGCCCGTAGGCAGCTACCTTGGGTACGTACTCGGAAAGTGCCGCTTTCTGCATATAATGTGTGGCAGCTATTCCTTCATCCAGGGCTTTCAACTCCGGCTGCCTGTTATGAGATGGCTCAAACGTAAATGCTGCAGGCACCAGTTCCGGATGCAGGTTTTTCAGTTCCGTTTCCGGAGCACCGGTTAACTGGTGCATTTTATGCTGCAGCAATTGCATATTGGTTTGATTTTCCATTCTCTTCATGTCCAGCTTTTGCTGTGCCAGCTCAATCCGTTTTCTTTCCAATGGCGTCGCCAACCCGTTTTCAATGGCTTTTGTTACAAACCGGGTTTGTTCTTCGAGAATTTTTTCCGAAGAACGGATGATGGCATCCGCACCTGCCACTACGGCCATTTTGTCGTATACTTCCGATACATCCAGCCATAGCCTGGTTTGCTGCCTGGCGGTAAGGTGGTTGTAAGCTTCCTGCTGGTGCCGGTATGCTTTTACACCGTTGCTTACCTTAAAGCCGCTGAATAGCAGCCATTGCGCATTCACATTTGCTTTCAGAATATCTTTCCGTTGGATAGGGTCTACGGGCTGCAGCTCCACACCCGGGGGCAGGGCGCCGTTAAAAGGCAGACCCAATTTCTCCTTTATCAGCAGGGATTGCGTACCCATCAGCACGGTTTGCAGGTTTTCCGGGAAAACAATATCGTCGTTCAACCGGGTGTAGGAGCCTGTAAAGCCCAGCCTGGGCAGGTAGCTGAAACGGGCAGTTTGCATATCCAGGGCAGTTTGCTGCTGCTGCAGGTGATACAACTGCAGGGTATCGTTTTTGCCAACAGCCTGATCGTAGAGCTGCTTAACCTCCCGGTTAAAGAATTGTGCATGAACTTGTGTAATGCCCAACAGCAATATCCATGACAGGATTAATTTTTTCATTGCTTACATCATTTAAAGGTTGATGCAAAGTTGGCAACATGATCCGGCACATTTTTGTCCAAAATTCAGAACGATTTATCCAAAATGTATAAAAGCGGAATTGTATTGGTTACTTAAGCAATAAACAATTGCTGTCATTTACCCTATTTTTGCCGCATTATCACAACAAATGGGACACAAGAAACTGATCAGGTTTGAAGAAATAAAGCATTTCCGGAACGTGCTGCAATTTCCCGGGAACATGGCAGGAAACTGGCATTCATTTTTTGGCAACGATAACAGGATCACATTGGAATTAGCCTGTGGCAAAGGGGAGTATACCGTGCAGTTGGCGCAGCTATATCCGGACAGGAATTTCATTGGGGTGGATCTGAAGGGCAACAGGATATGGGCCGGCGCTAAAAAGTGCCTGGAGGGAAATATTGGCAACGCAGCTTTCCTGCGTACCCAGATAGAACGGATCCACGAATACTTTGATAAAAACGAAGTGAGCGAGATATGGATCACCTTTCCGGACCCGCAGCTGCGGTTATCCAAGGCAAAAAAAAGATTAACACATCCCCGCTTTCTGAGGCTTTATCAGCAAATACTTGCAGATAACGGTATTGTTCACCTGAAGACCGACTCTCCGGATCTCTATGATTTTACACTTAAAGTAGCAGAACTGTATAACCTCCGCGTATTGGAGGCTTCTGATAATGTATATGAAAGGCCGCATCTCCCGGAAGAGCTGAAAATAAAAACCTATTATGAGAGCCTTGACATTGCCAAAAGCAACAGAGTGCATTATCTTAAATTTACTATAGATAATGCACTCCCTGCTGAAAAAGATAATATGCTGAAAGAGCTGCTTAAAGAAACAGCGGTTGATCAATAATCTCCCAGTGTTTCCGGCAGTTGCTCCAAGGCTTTTTTCAATTGATCATCATTGGGGGCGATACCATGCCACTCGTGGTCTCCTTCCATAAAGTCAACACCTTTACCCATCACCGTATGCATCATAATAGCTACGGGCTTTCCTTTACCGGTCAGTTGTCTGGCTTTGTTGAGTGTTGCCACCACATCGTCCATATCATTACCGTTCATACTGATAACAGTCCATCCAAAGTCTTCAAACTTTTTGCCCAAGTCACCCATATCCAGCACTTTCTGGGTAGGGCCATCTATCTGCTGCCCGTTCCAGTCTACCGTAGCGATCAGGTTATCCACTTTATGGTGGGGGGCAAACATAATGGCTTCCCAGTTTTGTCCTTCATTCAGCTCTCCGTCGCCATGCAGCGTGTAAACCAGCCCTTTGTCATTGTTCAGCTTTTTGGCCAGGGCCGCACCTATGGCCACACTCAGCCCCTGTCCGAGAGAACCTGAAGCCACCCTTATACCAGGCAGGTGCTCATGTGTAGCAGGGTGCCCCTGCAGGCGGGAATTGATCCTGCGGAAAGTATGCAGCTCGTCTATCGGAAAGTATCCTGAACGGGCCAGGGTAGCATACCAAACCGGTGATATATGTCCATTGGAAAGGAAGAACAGATCTTCTCCCGTTCCATCCATATTAAAGTTCGTATCATGTTTTAATACATCAAAATACAGGGCAGTAAAAAAATCTGCACATCCCAAAGATGCACCGGGGTGGCCACTTTGGCATTCGTGCACCATCCTTACAATATCTCTTCTGATTTGAGTAGCAATGTCTTTTAATTCTGGCATAATTATATTTCTTAAAATTTCAAAGCTAAAGTATTGTGTTTTGTGAACAAAATTTACGCTGTTTTTTAATAATAATAGCTTTGGGCAACCGTTTTTAAACAGAGTAGTACCAAGTAAAATATACAAATATCATAATATGTAATGTTTACTTAAAAAAAAACTCTACATTTGCATTTTTAAAAATAACCAGATGGAAATCATTTTATTAGCCATTATCCTGGCATTTGTAATTACCTATACGGCCATCCCGGTTATTATTAATGTCTCCAATATTAAGAAGCTATACGATGTTCCCAATGCCAGAAAGGTGCATGCATCACCCATACCGTCCTTAGGCGGGTTAGGGATATTTGCCGGTTTCACCCTTTCCTGTCTGCTCAGCATATCACTTGCCGACCACCCTGCTTTTCAGTATTTTTTTGCAGCGGCGCTGATCATCTTCTTTCTGGGTATAAAAGATGACATCCTGGTACTGACACCCATGAAGAAGATCATCGGGCAGATCATTGCTACATTCATTGTTATTTATAAAGGAGGAGTTGTCATTCACAGCATGCATGGTTTCCTGGGGGTAAATGAGGTACCGGAAGTTGTAAGCCTGATTCTCACTTATTTGACAATATTGATGATTATCAATTCATTCAACCTTATTGACGGGGTAGACGGGCTGGCAGCCGGGCTGGGTATTTTTACCACGCTTACTTTTGGCGTATATTTTTATACTATCAATCACATAGAATATTCGGCGCTGGCATTTGCCATGAGCGGCAGCTTACTGGCTTTTTTGATATTCAACCGTTCACCTGCACGGATATTCATGGGTGATACCGGGTCGCTGCTGATCGGTCTGGTAAATGCTATTCTGGTGGTTCATTTTATCAATGTAGCAGGAAGCCCCGTGATTGCTAATCCCGTAAATGCCGTACCGGCCTTGGCCATTGCTATTCTTATTATTCCCTTATTCGATACGGTTCGGGTATTCTCCATCAGGATCTTCAACCGCCGTTCTCCCTTCAGCCCGGACAGGAACCATATTCATCATATCCTGCTGGACAGGGGTATGAGCCATAAAAAAGTTTGTTTTACACTGCTTATGACCAACATTTCTTTTGTTGTGATTGCCTATTTCCTAAGATCTTACAGCAGTAATATTGTTATTCCCGTTTTGGCAGCATTGGCTTTCGGGACTTTTGCGTTTGTATATTACAGGCGCAATCCCAAGCTTAAAGTGGTAAAACGTTATGATGAAAACGAGATCTCTTCATCAAAAATTCTTCCTATAAGCACCTCCGCTAAAGCGGTGGAGCAGCACTAACTAAATTCGTCTTTCTATTTCCA
>CAKSVK010000093.1 GCA_934502905.1 uncultured Chitinophagaceae bacterium | reverse complement strand
GACCCGAACAGAGCCCCACACCTCTTTAATTCTACTTAGACACGTTTCGAACAGTACTAGTCTCCGACTTCGTATTTTTTATGTTCTTCTTTGTCTCCGACAAAGTTTTACAAGCCCGTTGGAAGCGGAAGAGAATATAACTGATCCGAAGTTTCCAACTTCGGATAGCGCATACGGAAATAGCGATAAGAACCCCGATATCATATTTAGCTATGGCCGGACGGCAGATAAGGAATTCATCAATGTACGATCAGCTCGCTTTCAATAACAACATTCTCGTAAGGTTCCTCGGGGTCATTACTTTTCTCGATCAGCTTGAAAAGCATTTCTGTGGCCCGAACTCCCTGCTTAAAAGGGAACTGCTCTACCGATGCAATAGGCGGATAATCGAGATAGCTGGTGATGGGCCAATTGGCATAACTCACCACGCTCAGGTCCTTATTGATCTTCAGCTTTTTTTGCTTGGCAAACTGCAGCGCATCCAGCGCCACATTATCATTAAAAGCAAGGATAGCCGTAGGCTTCTCCTTTTGTGACAACAATTTTGCCATAGCCGCTTCGGTGCTGGACTTCAACAGGTCTGTCGTGACGATCAACGATTCTTTTACCGGCACACCTTTCAGCTTATGCGCCTCGTAGTAGCCTTCCAGCCTTTCGTTTTTTATGTTCAGCGTTTGGGGACCCTGTATGTACGCTATGCACTTATGCCCCTTGTCAAACAAAAAGCTAACTGCTTCGATGGTGCTGTGATAAAGGCTGCACCACACAGAATTGATGCCCGGGACATCAGGCACACGATCAAAAAAAACAACAGGAATATTAAAACGGCTGAGCTGCTCAAAATGCTCAATATTTGCGGTCTGCTTCGATATAGATACCAATACCCCATCGATACGGTTCTTCTTTAATATCTCTACCACTTTTTCCTCTCTCACCAATTCATCATGCGACTGGGTGATCAGCACATTATAATTATTTTTGGAAGCCACCTCCTCTACCCCGTTAATGGCAAGGGAGAAATATTCCTCGCGCAGGTTAGGTACGATCAGACCGATGGTATTCGTCTTACCCTGCTTGAACTGTATCGCTGCCTGGTTCGGTTCATAATTCATTTCTGCAGCCAGCTTTTTCACCTGCGTTTTTGTACGCAGTCCAATGCTCGGATGATCGTGCAAAGCCCTGGAAACCGTTGAAACAGAAATATTCAGCTTCCGCGCTATTTCTTTAATGGTAGGGGTCTTTTTCTCCATGATCCTGGAAATTTTTATTCAGGTACAAGGCGCAATATACTTATACTATCTGAATGGTTTATAGTGAGGCTCATCCGCGATCTCCAGCATTTCCTTATCTCCGCCGGAATCGCCGTAACAATATACCAGGTCATATTCCCCGAGATCATACTGCTCCCTGATCCTTCTTACCTTTTCCGGGCCGTAGCAATTATTGCCTGCTATCTTTCCTGTTACGACCCCGTTTTGCAGCTCCAGGCGGGTAGCTATGCAGGTAATGTCATTGGATGCGCACCATCCTTTCAGCCAGTTTTCCGGCGAGGCCGATACAAACACAATCGGCACTTTATTTTCCTGGTGTCGCCGGATAGCGGCAAGCGCTCCCGGGCGTATCAGGGAGGATAACTTTTCTTTCTGAAATGTATCGCATATCTGCTGAAAATCCCCTGCTCCCATTCCACCGAAGAAAAAGGAAAGGTACCGCTCCTTGGTCCTGGCGTTGCTGACAAGCTTTAGCTTCATCCCCACCAGCCAGGGAAGCAATAATAACATACCCGCCAGCCAGACAGTCCTTCCCTTACTGAATTTCACAATTTCCAGAAGGGTATCCCTGTATGTAACCGTGCCATCAAAATCGAAAAAAGCTATTTGCCTCACAACTTTTTCCTTTTAAAGACCGGCTCCGGTATCAGCTTTATGATCAGCATGATCCACCGCCAGAACCATTTGACATAAATTACATTCTTCTTCCTGTGAACAGCTTTGAATACAGCCTTTCCCACATCTTCCGGAGTGGCAGTGAGTAATTTAGGTAAATTAAGATGCTCCGTCATGCGGGTATAAACGAACCCCGGCAACACCGTCATCACATGTACATTTTCATGATACATCCTGTTTCTTAACCCCGAAAGATAAGCGGTGAAACCTGCTTTGGCGCTGCCATAAATATAATTGCTGTACCTGCCCCGTTCTCCGGCAACCGAGCTGACACCTATGATCCAACCACGTTTCTTTGCTGCATAATCCTCCGCTACCATATTCAGTATGCTCACCGCACCGGCAAAATTGGTAGCAATGGTCCTCAGCGTTTCCTTCTGGTTATGGATCACCTTTTCATTGTCACCCATGTACCCGAACACACATACGGTCACATCCGGCTTTACCGGCAGCGCATCATAAAATGCCCTGTGGGTAGGGAAATCCATGGCATCGAACTTATACACGTCGCATTCTATACCATATCGTATGGTCATATCCGACTGCACAGGCAGCAGTTGTTCCCTGCTCCTGGCGGTCAGTTGCAGGTTACATTTATCCTTTGCAAAAGCTGTAGCTATGGCAAGTCCGATATCAGATGTGGCTCCCAAAACCAATACAGTAGGCATGTTACATTGTTAGTTTAAAACAAAACACTAAGATAGCAGCAAAACGGATACACATGAACTAAAGCTCGATATGTTTGATGTAGAGAATAAAATAAAAACTAATGATCCATAAGATAATAACGATCTGTATAAACCGGTCCTTGAACAGGATCTTCGTCGGCGAACCCGCATCCTTCTGCACAAAAATGATCTGCAGGTACCGCATAATCCCGGCCATAACAAAAACGCCGGTATAAAATAAGCGGGCAGTCTGGTGTTTCGCTATCATCCTGTCAGACAGGGTATACATAAAATAAGCTACAATGATGATCCCCGATACAAGTGCAAGCAAGGAGTTCAAAAACTCAACAGTATACCCTTTCATCACTTTTCGCATATGCATGCCCGATGACTCGCTCAGCAGCACATCATCTCTTCTTTTTCCTATGGCCATGAACAATGCCAGCAGGAACACCATCATGTTCAGCCAGGTGGTAACATCCACATCTGCCAGCACCCCACCGGCTTTTACCCTGATTGCAAAACCGATAGCAACGATAAAGATATCGAGAATGGAAACGTTCTTTAAACCGAACGAATACCCCATATTCATCACAAAATAAGCTGCCAGCAAAAACGCGAAGGGTATGTCCAGATAAAAGGCCAGCACCAATCCGGCCAGCAGCAGCACTGCGAACATGACCAATGCAATGGTGGGCGACACAACTCCCGAAGCAAGGGGTCTGAACTTCTTAACCGGGTGTTTACGATCATCTTCCCTGTCCCGGTAATCATTTATAATATAAATACTGCTGGCAACACAGCAGAAACAAAAAACACCCACTGCCACCAGCAATATCTTTGACCAGTCAAACAGGTCGCCCGCAAAAAACAAGGGAACAAAAAGAAACAGGTTTTTAGCCCAGTCTTTGGGACGCAACAACTTTATATAAGCCACGTAGTATATATTAGGTCTACATTTGAAACGCAAATGTAATATTATGTTGCTAATGCGCAGTTAACATATAATAACTTATTTTAGTCGTATACAGCAGCCATTCTTCCTTTATTTTGCATTTTTAAACACACCCACCGGTATGCAATGGAAAGTAGTAATAATCGGCAGTGGAAATGTAGCTGCCGTATTGGCCCGGCAGATCAAGGCAGCGGGACATATTATATTGCAGATAGCAGCCAGGCACGAGTTGCCGTTGAAAAGCCTGGCATATGAGCTGGACACGGCATACAGCATCGGATTCGAAGATATTGTTCCCGGCGGGGATCTGTATATTATAGCTGTATCCGATCATGCATTGACCAATGTGAAGGAATGGTTGAAAATATCCGGGGACCTGGTAGTGCATACAGCGGGTTCCGTTCCCGCCGCTGTCCTGAAAGATATAGCCAAACATTACGGAACCCTGTATCCGTTTCAAAGCATCAGAGCCGACAGAAAGGAGATCCCGGAGATACCTTTTTTAATAAATGGCAGCGATGAGCATACAATCGCCCGCCTGGAAGACTTTGCTCTCACCCTCTCCGGACAGGTAAAAAGGGCAGATGATGATACCCACAGTAAGTTCCATATCGCGGCGGTGGTTGCCAACAATTTCAGCAATCATCTTTTTACCTTAGCACAGGATTTCTGTAACAGGGAAGGGCTGGATTTTTCCTTTCTACAGCCACTGTTGTACGAAACAGTAGCAAGATTAAAGCAATACGATCCGGGCAACATGCAAACAGGTCCTGCTGTGAGGGGCGATGAAGTTATTGTCAAAAAGCACCTGGATAATCTGGAACCTTACCCTAACCTGCAGGAAGTTTACCGGGAAATGACAAAAAGTATCCAAAACTGGTATGAAACCGGCAAAGAAAAGGACGTAAATTTCTGATTTCATCTTTCAGCTTTACCTTAGCACCATGAAACTGGCGGGTTCTTTCTTTAAACTGATCAGGTATCCCAACCTGTTATTTATGGTGGTCACCCAGTTCCTGTTTTACTTTTGTATCCTGTCTCCTGCCATTCACCCCGATAATTTCTTACCGGCTGAATTTTACCTGCTGACACTACTGACGCTATCCACGGTCCTTATTGCAGCAGCAGGATATATCATCAACGATTATTTTGACGTTAACATCGACTGGATCAACAAGCCCGACGAAGTGATCATTGACAGGATCATTCCGCGCCGGCATGCAATTATCTGGCATTTATTGTTATCCGCCGCCGGCATAGCTGTTGGCGCCTATATTTCTTATGTTACCCGCAACTGGCTGATCGTGCTCTCCAATATAGGTTGCGTCATGTTGTTATGGGTGTATTCTACTACGTTTAAAAAGAAGCTGCTCATTGGTAACATCATTATATCCGCGCTTACAGCCTGGGTAATACTGGTGGTTTTCTTCTTTACGGATTATTTTTCGCCCGGATTACTCCCCGACTGGCGGCTGCATCAAAACATCAACAATGATGTGCACCGGCGCCTGATCCGTATATCGTTCCTGTATGCAGGTTTTGCTTTTGTAATATCCCTGGTAAGGGAAGTGATAAAAGATATGGAAGACATGGAAGGAGACGCGAAATACGGCTGCAAAACGATGCCGCTGGAATGGGGCATCCCGGTAGCCAAGGTATTTATCGGCGTCTGGCTGATGGTGCTGACAGGCGCCCTGATGGCAATACAGTTTTATGCCATGTACCTCGGTTGGTGGTGGAGCATTTTGTATGCTACCGTATTTATTATTGTTCCGTTAATATCCGTTACACAGAAATTATACCAGGCAAGTAACACCCGGGATTTCGCCCGGCTAAGCAAAACGGTTAAGCTCGTAATGCTTACAGGTATTATTTCGATGGTGTTCTTTAAAATTCATTTATCATGAGTAAGATCATCCTGGCCTCGCAGTCTCCACGTAGAAAACAATTGCTGGAATGGGCAGAGATAGATTTTGACATCATCGTGCCATCAACTGATGAAAGCTATCCCGGGGATACCCCCATCGAAAAAGTGGCTACCTGTATAGCGCGTCAAAAGGCCCTGGCAGTGCAAAAGGATGGACGTTATCAATCCCTGCCAACGCCTCTTCCCATCCTGGCAGCAGATACAGTCGTGGTTTGTGATAACAGGATCATCGGTAAGCCCCGGGATGAAAGCGAAGCAAAAGCTACTTTATCCCTGCTTTCGGGGAAAAAGCATGAAGTCATTACAGGCGTATCCATCCTGACAGAAGACCGGGAGCTTTCATTTGAAGACCGTACCGAGGTATGGTTTTACCCGCTTACACCCCCACAGATTGAATTTTATATTAAAAAATACAAGCCCTACGATAAAGCCGGCGCCTATGCCATACAGGAATGGATCGGCGTAGTGGGCATCCAGCGCATCAATGGCGATTTTTACAATGTCATGGGATTGCCGGTCAGCAGGGTGATCCGGCTTTTACAGGAACTATAGCGGAAAAAACAAAAAAATTCTGTATCTTAATGTGGTCATTTAATCACACCGCTAACCTTATCGCCTATGACAGAAAAGCTGCTCCAGTACATCTGGAAACTGCAATACTTCAACCGGTCAGATCTGCATACTACCAACGGTGAGCCGCTACAAATATTGAATCCCGGACAGCTCAATCAAAACCAGGGACCTGATTTTTTACAATGCTGTATAAAAATGGGCGGAACAACATGGGTCGGAAACATAGAAATACACACCAGATCTTCCCAATGGAATAGCCATAAGCATAACGAGGACAAGAATTATTCGAACGTCATTTTACACGTAGTATGGCAAAACGATACCGGCATCTTTACACCGGATGAAATACCCCTGCTGACGCTGCATGACCGGGTGCCGAAAATACTACTGGAAAAATACCAGGAGCTGATGCATAACACAGCTTTTGTGCCCTGTCAAAACAGCGTACATACTGTTCATTCACTGGTATGGACCGCCTGGAAAGAAAGGCTTGCGGTAGAGCGGCTGGAAAGAAAAGCAACCGGTATCCGGAAGTTGCTGCAGGAAACCAATAATCATTGGGAGGAAGTATTTTGGTGGATGTTAGCCCGGAATTTTGGCATTACGGTAAACAGTGAAGCCTTTGAAGCTGTTGCCAGGTCTACATCCATCAATATACTCGCAAAGCATAAGAACCAGATCCACCAGCTGGAATGCCTTCTTTTCGGGCAGGCAGGTATGCTTCAGGGTAAGTTTACGGAGCCTTACCCTCATATGCTCGCCAGGGAATATAATTTTCTACAGAAGAAATACAGGCTAACGCCGGTAAGCTACCCGATGCATTTTCTAAGAATGCGTCCTCAGAACTTTCCTACTATCCGGCTGGCACAGCTGGCGCAACTGATCCATCAATCCACTCATTTATTCTCAAAAATAAAAGAAACAGTCAATCTCAATGAAGTGAAAAAGCTGCTGCAGGTAACTGCCAATGATTACTGGCATTATCATTATAAGTTTGACGAAGTCTCTTCTTTTCAACAAAAAACACTGGGAAAACAAATGATCGATAACATCGCCATCAATACGGCAATACCGGTGATTTTCGCCTACGGATACGTGATGGGAGAAGAAAAATATACCCGCAAGGCGCTGTTATGGCTCCAGGAAACAGCCGCTGAAGACAATGCCCTGACCCGTAAATGGCAGCAACTCGGCATAAAAAGCGCTTCGGGGTTCGACTCGCAGGCCCTTACAGAACTTACAAAGGAATATTGTACGTACAAAAACTGCCTGTCCTGTGCGGTGGGTACTGCCATCCTGAAAAAAGCCAAGAATAACTGAGGCGGACCTGGGAGCATCCTCAGCCTGTCACGCTAATGCCCGAAGCGTCTGAAACCAAGCGGAGACAGACTCTTCCTATACCAGAGTGACAAATGCTATAGTGTTGTATGATAGTAGCCCCGCTTTCAACCATAGAACAATATTCAATCCCCAGCCTTTCACGCTGAAGCATGAAGCGTCTGCCATTAATAAAGGACACTCCACTTCCGTTGAAAAAGAACGACAACCGTTATTGTTTTGGCCCTATCTTGAAGAGAACCTGTACACTGTAGTACTTTTATAAGTTTCTCCCGGCCTCAGCACGGTTGAGGGGAATTTCGGTTGATTGGGAGAATCGGGATAGTGCTCGGTTTCCAGGCAAAAACCTGTGCGACGTGCATACGATACGCCCCCTTTCCCGATGTTGCTGCCATCCAGGAAATTGCCGGTATAGAATTGCACAGCAGGTTCTGTAGTAGAGACTTCCATTACTCTTCCTGTGGAAGGCTCATATACCGAAGCTACCTGCTTTAAAGAATTGCTGCTATCCGTAAATACCCAGCAATGGTCGTAACCACCTCCGAATTTTATTTGCTGATGTTCCGCATTGATCTCGGCGCCTATTGTTTTTGCCTTTGTAAAGTCAAAAGGCGTGCCGGTCACAGGCTCCAACACCCCGGTCGGGATCAGGGTTTTATCTACCGGCAAAAAGCGGTCAGCTTTTATCTCCACTTCATGATCCAGTACAGGTTTGGTCATATCGGCGGTAAGATTAAAATAAGTATGATTGGTAAGGGCTAACACAGTGGGTTTATCAGTCGTCGCGGAGTAATCAATAGAAAGAGCATTGTCTTTCTGCAGGGTATAGGTTACTTCCGTAGTAAGTGTTCCGGGGAACCCTTCTTCTCCATCTGCAGAAACATAACGGAGCTTCAGTTGCGGCTCTTCACCGTCAACGGTTGTTGCCTGCCATAATACTTTGTCGAAACCTTTGATGCCTCCATGTAATGCATTAGGACCGTTATTTTTGGCGAGTGTGTATTCTTTGCCGTCCAGTGTAAATTTCCCATTGGCAATACGGTTTCCATAACGGCCCACCAGCGCTCCAAAATAAGGAACGCCTTTCAGGTATCCGCTCAATGAATCGCACCCGAGCACCACATCGGCATACTTTCCATTTTTATCGGGAGCTGTCCAGTGCGTAATGATGCCACCATAATTGGTGATCCTGACCTCCATTCCGTTGGCATTTTTAAGTATATACAGATCAGCTTCCGATCCGTCCGGTAAGGCGCCGAAAGCTGTTTTTTCAATGTTTTTTACTTCATTCTCACCGGCAGAGGCTTTGTTCCCGGTATTTCCTGAACCGCAGCTTTGCAGGGTTGCGAGTGCACTCATATACAATAACATTTTTTTAAATTTCATAATGTACCATTAAGACTTGTTTGACCAAAATCAGTAGCTGCTACCAGCCAACAGTCCAACGGCCGTCGCCCTGTAGCAAAGGACGAATTTACTTTAAAGCATTCTTTTTTCCCGGAAAATATTGTTGCGCATTATGCAGGCCCATCCTGATATTTCAGGCTGTTTCCGTTCGTGACTGACAAGCGTTTTTGTATTACAGCTCAATATGTGCGTCCCGGGATGTTGCGAACGGCACGTAATGCCGCCTTTTCCTGATGATCCCTTGTCCATAGCAGCGGGTAATTGGTCCTGCCTGGTACCGGGTAGCCATTTTTCCAGCTCATATCGTCTGTTACTCCCCAAAGGGTCACCCGGTCTATTTTTTCCCTGTGCCTGTAGAAAATACCGAATAGCTCTTCATACCTCCTGGTTAATGCCTGTTCCACATCTGCCGGTAAGCCATCGGGATAGGGGTCCAGGAACTTTTTGAATTCCTCCAGTTGAAATTGCTTATCTGTAAAACATTGTCCGATGACCTGCCCTTCTTTAGTCAGTGGCAGCACATCTACATCCAGCTCCGTGATCATCACTTTTAACCCGGTAGCAGCATATGCTTCTATGGCTTCTTCTATATAATGGTTCTGGGGATAATTCAACCCCCAGTGGCCTTGCATACCAATACCGTCAATGCGCATACCCTCCCGCTGCAGCATTTTTACCATCCGGATGATGCCATCTCTTTTTGCCGGACGCCAGGTATTAAAGTCGTTGTAGTACAGCTCCGCACCCGGCGCGTATTGCGCTGCAAATTGAAAAGCGTATTTCACCAGGGTGTCGCCATTACCAAACGCTTTTACCCAGGCGGTATTTTCACGATAGTTTCCATCTTCACCTATCACTTCATTTACCACATCCCAGGCATGCACCCTTCCGCTGTACCTGCCGGCAAGCGCTTCCGTAAAGCTTCTCAGCCTTTCAATCTGCTCTTCTTTGGTATTGGGGCCTCCTTTGGCATTTTTGAAAAACCAGTCCGGGCACTGGTTATGCCACACCAGTGTATGCCCGATCATAAACATCCCGTTTTTTTCTCCGAATGCCACATAGTCGTCTGCCGGAGCAAAATTATAAACGCCCGGCTCCGGGTTCACCAATGCTGCTTTCATTACGTTTTCAACGGTAATGGAATTGAACTGATCAACTACAATATCATGTGAGGCTTTGTTCTCACCGGATGTAATACCCGGGTTCACGGCAGTCCCGATCAGGAAAGCATCCTTATAGGTGTCTTTCAATGATGGAGACAGACCTGGAGAGTCACCGCCTGTTTGCCTGCATCCGTACAAGCAGAAAAAACAGATTACCAGCATTGCAATTATCAGATCTCTCATGGCTTAGGTTGTCTGTTGTAGTTGAGCATGTCATTTGCCCAGGGAATAAAATGCTGAAAATTGGGCGCGTCTGTGTGTCCGCCATCATGCTGTCTCCAGGCAAGCTGCCCGTTAAGTAATCCTGTGTTCACCGGGGGCATTTTCTCTTTCATATAATCGTTCGATACACCCAGGTCTTTAGCACCCAGGAGCCTGAAAGCGGCGCCTGCTGCTATGGCAGCCATATAACTTCCCCGTTGATCGAGCCAGTTGGCATCTCCTTTTTCGGGTATTCCATAGCTGATAAAAGTCGGGCGGGGAGCGCACAAGGCAATAAGCTCGTGTGCATCTACCGGCAGGTCACAGCCGGTTCTACTGCCAAAGCCCGCTTCCGCAGCCCCATATTTCAGGAAGTTGCCCGCCATCCAGTAAAACCCGCCCCCTGTGAGATTTTCAACTGCTTCCCCAAAATGACGCCGCAATAAGGTGGTGCCACCTTTTCCCGGAGAACCGATCAAACCGATAGCAAACCTGGGTTCTACGGCCAGTGTAAGCAAAGCTGCTTTACCATATCTTGATACACCTTCTATGCCTACTTTTTTTGCGTCCACCAAGGTATCTGTTTCCAGGTAATCCAAAGCGCGGGCCGCTCCCCATGCCCATGCCCTTAAGGCTCCCCAATCCTCCGGCTTGCGGGGTTGTCCCTTATTCACCAGTCCGATAATGCCTTTACTCAACCCTTCACCATTATCAGCCTGAATGCTGGCAGCATCCAGTATAAGATAGCCCCAGCCTGCTTTCAACAATTGTTCTGCAGGAGCAGGCTCACCTGCCGGTGCACCAAAATTGGGCATGGGCAACCGTGCTACCGGGTTATATGCAGGATATTTGTCAAATATTTCTTTTACGGAAGAGTCCGTATCTACCATCAGCTTTTTAAAAACGTTGTTCAGCTTTTCCATATCATCCGGCGAAGGTTGTGCAGGAGCGGGAAATGCCGGGTTCCGTCCAAACATCATCAGCACGGGAACCGGGCCTTTCACATTAGCGGGCAGCACCAACATCATTTTAATATCGACATTTATCAGCGGATAATCGCTGTTATCTACATGACCGATGATCTGCTTTGCGACAACGGGTATAAACCCGGGTATTATAAGCTCCCGGTCTGTGACCTTCAGCTCCCATTTCACCTTCGGTATATTTGCCGGAATCCTTCCATATACTTCCCGTTCATAATCTTCTACGATCTCCGGGCGGCGTTGTTTCCACCACATGTCAGCGGTGGTTACTTTTTTCCCGTTCTTTAGTGTAAGGATATCAGGTAGTTTCGGGCAGGGATCGGCAAGCGTGGTATCGTAATTGGCATGATCAGGCGCTGTCTCATCACCACTATAACCCGGTCTCAGCTTTTTTATTCCCAACTGATCCATCATGTGTTGCCGGTGCTGCTGGGATGTGAAATTCACCGGCTCCGGCAGCGACCTTGCAGGAGGTTGTACCTGCGCATATGCCAGATGCAGACCTGTCACTGATGCAAATAATAAACAAACTTTACGTTTCATTTTTTGTCGTTTTCTACAGTAAAATATTTGAATCGTCATTTATCCGTTAGGCAAATATGCTGAACAGATATATGCATATCAGCCGGAAATGACAGGTGTCGCTTCAATTATGGTTCAGAGCATGCTATATGGTTTATAACCGGCTATGCGGCCACAGCAAAAAATGATCAGGTTGGGTAACAGCTAGGGATCTGCCTGCAAAGAAAAAACTTTCAGTGAATCATTGTTCACGGCAACTACCAACAATTTAGGATAATTAACATTGGCAGGGACAATTAATTTCATATCCTTTACATCCCCATTAATTATAAAGCCGCTTTTCACCGATGGTATAGCAGTGAAGGCTCCTTTTCCGTTGCCTTTCAGGAAAAGTCCATAAGATGCATCATAACGGCCACGGGTAACCTCTGCCTGGTATTCATTACCAGCAATCAGTATGTCCTGATATCCGTCTTTGTCAAAATCGTCACACACAATAGCGTTTGCCGGCGAGAATTGCGCTTCTACCGGCAGGGGATGTTTGATGAACTTTCCGTTACCGGTATTTTCAAGATAACAGCTTCTCAGCTCGTTGCAGTGCAGCCGTATTATTCCGATGATATTTTCTTTTTTGAATATATCCCCGGCTGTAGCGGCAGCAAAGTTCTCATGCAGCGGAAATTGCTTTTTAATACCAGGTATCTGTACAGACAACTGGCTTCTGCTGATAGCGGGAAAAGAAACCCGTTTACCTTCTTTGTTTTTTATGTAATAGAATGGAACAGGCTCTATGCTGCCGTTGCCGTCAAGATCAGTCGCCAATAACTCCATCGGCTCATTTGAAGAAACACGATAACCATTGTTGAGTCCCAGGTTGCCTGCTACCAGGTCTATGTCACCGTCGTTATCAATATCTGCCGCTATAAGCGATCGCCACATGCCATTCATTTCCATAAGACCGGTTGATCCTGTTATTTCATCCAGCCGACTGCCATTGTTTTTAAAAAAACGGACGGGCATCCAGTCTCCTGCTATTACCAGGTCTGCTTTGTTGTCTCCATCCACATCTGCCCATACGGAGGAAGTAACCATGCCCACCGTTTGCAGTTCCGGACAAACGCTTGCTGTTACATCTGTAAATACGCCGTTATTGTTTTGCAGCAAAAAGCTCCGGGGCGCCTCGGGGTATATTTTGGATACCCGTCCGCCAATAAAAATATCCATATCCCCGTCTCCATCATAGTCGTAAGCGCTTACGGTACCTGCAATGGTCCTGATGGAATCGGCAAAAGCCGTTTGCTGAAGGCTGAAATTTCCTTTCCGGTCGTTTATATACAAACGTGGTTTGTAATAAGGGGAATTAGCCGTGTATTGAACATCTCCGCCGGCAATTAAAAGATCATCAAAACCATCGTTGTTGGCATCAAAGAATATGCATCCTGTATCTTCCTCATACTTGATGGCATCGGTAAGATCTTTTGCGCTGAATCTTTGATCGCCGGCTTGCTGAAACAACCTGCCGGAAAAATTGAAAGCACCACCCACAAAAAAATCCATGATGCCGTCGTTATTGATATCTCCTGTAGCTATAGCAGGACCTTGCTGGGAATATTTCTGGGGTAGCAACGGCTGTTGTGCAAAATCGTTGAAGCTGCTTTCCTGGTGAAGATATGTTATCCCGGCCTTACCGGTAATATCCCGGAACAAAGTAGGATTCGTTTCCGATACTGGGAGGGCCTTTTCTGTAGCCTGCTGCCATGACAACTCCATAAAGGTGTCGACCGGCACATTTTTCAGCACCTGTTTTCGCATATCGGGCCATATGATCACCAGGGAATCCGGTTTTTCATCCTTTCCCCACCCAAACAAAAGCCTTTGGTCTACAGACGATGCATATCCCCGAACGGGGTTCTGCTCCTGGAACCGGATATTATTGCCGCTATACAGCATAAGCTTGGATCCGAACCCACGCCTGTTGAGACTATCCCCTTCCAGGCCTACAACAAGGTAGTGATTCCGGGAAGGTTTCCCGGGGATATTGGTATTATTTATAAAAATAAATGGCGGCTGGTTAATGTTATTCACGACCAGATCCAGATCGCCGTCATTATCAATATCCGCATAGGCAGCGCCGTTAGATAG